>NZ_MAIS01000007.1:0-102275 GCF_001680695.1 Paenibacillus sp. KS1
GATCCCTGCCTCGCGCAATTGTTCGATCGATGCTTCCCGAATCTTCTTCAATGATCCGAAATGCTTCAACAGATGCTTGCGCCGCTTCTCGCCTATACCTGGAATTGAATCGAGCGCTGACGCGACCATAGACTTCGCACGCCGCTCCCGATGGAACGAGATTGCGAAGCGGTGAACTTCCTCCTGAATGCGCTGCAGCATATAGAATTCTTGGCTGTCTCGTCCAAGTGCCACAATTTCAGGCGGATCACCCGCCATCAATTGCGCTGTCTTATGCTTATTGTCCTTCACGAGACCGCACACTGGTATCGTCAATCCAAGCTCGTTCTCCAGCACATCAAGTGCAGCGGACATCTGGCCTTTCCCTCCGTCCACAATAATCAGATCAGGCATGTCGAGCTGTTCTTTCAAGACCCGCTCATACCGTCTGCGGATGACCTCGCGCATCGTTTCATAATCATCCGGCCCTTGCACTGTGCGTACCTTGTACTTCCGGTATTCTTTCTTCGCGGGCTTGCCATCGATGAAGACCACCATAGCCGATACCGGGTCTGAGCCTTGAATATTCGAGTTGTCAAAGGCCTCAATGCGGCGGGCATTGTCGATGCCAAGCGCTGCTCCGAGTCGTTCAGCAGCACGCAACGTACGATCCTCATTGCGTTCCTGCATCTTGAACTTCTCATCGAGCGCAACACGCGCATTTTCCATCGCCATCGAAATCATCTGCTTCTTCAGCCCGCGCTTCGGAATGTGCACTTTGACGTTCAGCCACTGCTGAAGCTCCTCAGCACCCGCTATACTGCCATCAGAGCCGCTATCCGCTTCCTCATCGATAGACTCCGCCTGCATAGGTTCATGCTCATCCTGAATTGCAGCATCTTGCGCGTTCTCACCGGCATCAGGGTCTAAGCTGCCCGAGTCCTTCTCTCCTCCATCTTCCTCGCGAGAGAATAGTCCAAGGCGATCCGAATCAGGGAGCAGTATTTCCTTCGGCAGCGCAGGGTTCTCACTATAATATTGGGTAATGAACGACATAAAGTCTGCATAAGGTTCCCCATAGAATGGGAATTTGGTTGCATGCCGTTCGATCATTTTGCCTTGTCGAACATATAGAATTTGAACGCACATCCAGCCTTTATCTACGGCAAAGCCAAATACGTCGCGGTCAAGCTGATCAGACGTATTAATGTTCTGCTTTTCCATAATGGCACGAATCGCTATCAACTGATCCCGATATTCCTTAGCACGCTCGAATTGCATCTCTTCAGCGGCTTCTTCCATCTTCCGCTGCAGTTCCTTTTTAATCTCCTCATGTCCACCGCTTAAGAACTTCGCGATCTCCTGCACCATCTCTTCATACTGTGCCTCTGTTACCTCGTATACACAAGGCGCAAGGCATTGTCCAATATGGTGGTACAAGCACACTCGATCCGGCAATGTATTGCATTTGCGAAGCGGATATAAGCGATCAAGCAGCTTCTTGGTCTGCGTTGCAGCGAAGGAGTTCGGGTATGGGCCGAAATACTTCGCTTTGTCCTTCAGCACACGACGTGTAACCTCAAGCCGTGGATGGCGCTCATTCGTAATTTTAATATATGGGAACGTCTTATCATCCTTGAGCAGCACATTATATCTAGGATGATGCTGCTTAATTAGATTACATTCCAAAATGAGGGCTTCCATGTTACTGGAAGTGACGATATATTCAAAGTCGCGAATTTCCGAGACCAGCCGCTGCGTCTTGCCGTCATGACTGCCATTGAAATAAGAACGCACTCGGTTCTTCAACACTTTGGCCTTACCAACATAAATAATGGTTCCCTCATGGTTCTTCATAAGATAGCATCCTGGCGAATCAGGAAGCAAAGCCAGCTTATTGCGGATTCGTTCCAATGCCTGTTCCCGTTCTGCAAGTTCCTCTGGCGACAGCTCCTGCTGCTCGTCCGTTGAATAACGTTCGTTCCAACGCTCCTTCCAGCGAACTGCCCGCCAATTGGATTGGTTGTTGTCTATTTCGCTCATCGTCCTCCCCCTTTCTTCTATAATACGAATATATGATCCTATTGTATACGAGCGGAGACATAAGAAAAAGCCCTCCCACAACGGGAAGGGCTGGCAATCTATAGCTTGCGCTTCGACACATCAAGCTGATTCAAGCTGTTCCGCAACAGAACAGACCTTCTATAGGTTGTCCTCTGTGGACAATCTCGATTATTGATGCTTGCTGATCAAGCTCTTCAATGCATCCTTGGAGTTCAAGCCTACAACCTTATCAACAGGTTGGCCGTCTTTGAACACGATGATTGTAGGGATGCTCATTACGCCAAAGCGAGATGCGGATTCAGGATTCTCATCCACGTTCACTTTTGCAACAGTCGCTTGACCGTTTACTTCGCTTTCCAATTCATCAAGAATAGGAGCAAGCATTTTACAAGGGCCGCACCATGGCGCCCAAAAATCGACCAAAACAACGCCTTGCTGACCTTCAACTTCAGTCTTGAACGTTTGGTCGGATACGTTAACGATAGCCATATTTGGTTCCTCCTTTATGTGAGAAGCTTACAATTTGAGTCAACATGTAAAGTATACCACAGTTCAAGGTTTTATGTGAAATTCGCACCTCATTTTTGCATCCAAATTGTCACATCCTAAGAGAGCGCTGTCTTTACAGTAACGACGCAGTTCGGTATACTAAAAACGATAAGAAATTGGGTGAAAATACCTGTCGCTGCCATGACATACGTCATTGCAACAGACATGTAAGATAGGAGGCCCCTTGATGGAAGCGAGAGCAATTGATCCGCGTGAGCATGTGAACGAGGAACCGCGCAACGATTTCTCCGATCTGATGTTCGGGTTCGGTGCAATGGCCGGATTTATGACGGTTGTCTTCTTCGGCATGGTTATCGTGAAGTTCATCATCTCCTAACCCTGGCTACGGTGCGTTCCCTTCATGGAACGCACCACAGTGGTATCCACAGCTCGTGAAATAAGCCCGGCTCGCACTAGATGCGGCGGGCTTTATTGCCATTGTTGGAGCCACTGATGCAAGGCTCAAATCCAACATATATTAATATATTAGTATAATATTAGTACTTCTTCTTGCTTCGAAAAGCCTTGGAGACAAACTGATCTTCTTCTTGGCAGTTTACTTACCACGCTTGTTCCGACCTTGTACGTGCACCTCTTTGACAAATGGAGCAATCCGATTCATCAGTCGCTCGGCCTTATGGACATCCTCACCTTCACGCGTGAAGCTAAAGTGCTTCTGCAAGGCTTCCATATCATAATTCGACGTATAGAACGTAGGCTTGCGGTTCATCCGATAATTCAAGATCGAGCCAAGCACATGATCCCGAACCCATGGCGTTATATTCTCAGCACCAATATCATCGAACACGAGCAGATCGGTTTCCTTCATCATCTCAATGGTCTCACGCAGCCTTTGCGGCTCCTGGAACATCGACTTGAGCTCTTCCACGAACTCAGGCATATACACGATAACCCCCGTATAGTTGGCACGGGCAAGCTCATACAATACATAGCTCATCAAGAAGGTCTTGCCGGTTCCGAACGATCCTACGAGATACAGTCCCTCTGGCATTAAGCCTTCGCTCTTCGTCTTCTCAATATATTCAATGATGCTTAAAACAGCAGGCGTCCGTTCAATATCATTCTCCAGTATTTCGGATGCTGAATACCCCCGCTTCAATGCAGTCTCGTCCACATAGAAGGAGCGTACTCGATTATGAATCGCCTGTTGGCGTTCACTTGCCAGCAGCTTCTTGCAGGGCACCTTCCGATCATAGATATAATTGTGCCCATTCAAGTTGTCAGCGCTCAACATCGTGTAATGGCCATGGAAGTCATTTGGGCATTGATCCAAGCCCGGACAATGGGAACAATGGCCATATTCCGTGACATACTGATACAGCTTGTTCATATTGATGCGAAGGTCGCGTTCCGTCAGCTCTGGATACTTGGAGCGAAATTGCATGACCTGCGGATCAGTAAGCAGCTTTTCAATTTTTTGTTCCGCTTGAGCTCTGCGGGCATTAACCGGCAATTGCTTCAATATATCTCCGATTGATTCCATACTTCGCACCTCCATTCTGATATAGCTCAATTATACGCGCCCTTCGTCCAAACGTCGCGCTAACTCACGTGCGCGCTCCAACTCCTCGGGTGACAACCCTGTTCCAGCTCCCGCTCCACTAGGCTGCACGACCGGAATCGAAGGCTTGGCGGCTTTGTTATTATAACGGTTGCGCGAACGAGGCTGTCTGCTTGCATCTGCACGAGAGGCTTGTGTTCGGCCTGCTCCATTCACCTGCGTCTGCTCACGCGTATACGTAACTGCTTGTTCATACGTACGAATCTGCTTGACCAGCATATTGGACACAATCGCCTCAACGAAGTTCCGGTTCAATCTGTGCTCCGATCCGCTTACCAGCATCGTCATCAAATAATGAATAAGAACATTGATAACCTCATCAGGCATCTTATAATTCAAGTCCATCTTGGTAAACATATCAAGGAATGAGTCCGGAACAGCACCCGGGAAGAACTTCTCAAGCAGCTGCGTATACGGTGTATTGCGAAGCAGCATATTGTATTGATGAATATCGCATTTATCACGGAATTGCGGCGGCACTTCTACATAGAATTCCATTTGCACCGCGACTTCCTCTTCATGCTCTTCCTTCACTTGCTCCTTCTGCTCAATCCGATGCTGCACTCGCTCGCGATGTTCGCTTCTTCGCTTGTTCTGACGGAAGTGAAGGTGGGCTCGGTGCTGAAGCTCCTCCAGTGCAACTACCCCATCCTGCGAGAAGACACCGTCTTCATCCAGCAAGCGGCACAGCTCCTGCAGAGTCAGCTCGAACTTGCGGACAACGTAATTAATAGTGCCCATACTTTCTTTATTGTATCGAAGTTGTTCTACGAACTTCCGATTATAGGATTGCTTCGGGAACCGCATAATAATATCTGCATAATTGATATCAACGGATTCTGGATCGGAATCTGAAATTGTCGTTCGGCTCGGGGCTACTTCTTGAAGCGCCTGTTCCAGCTCGAAATCAATGACATGCGTATTTAATCGGAACAGTTCATAGAAAGGAACAGATATGTTCTCCCGCTGCATATTGGAGGCGACGCCTTCATAGGGATCATCCGTCGTAAACTGCTGGCGCAAGGATAGCACCGCATATTTGCCGACCTTATCCCGCAAGAGAAGCGTCAAATGCTGTGTCTCAAAAAATTCCTTCGGAGACAGCGGACACTGCATCTCATACTCATACATACAATCATCCATATCAGGCAGCATCACTCTTGACGTGTTCAACAAACCCACAGCTTCAAGCTTGGAGGCTTGCTCTATAAAATACGTACGCCCCTTCTCACTTGGCTCCAATCCAAGAAGCAGGAACAACCGGCGCTGCGCATCTATTGCTGAATACCCCGTCTTGTCCGATGCTACATGCTGGCAGAGAAGCTGATACATGCCGATCGCAAATGCCCCCACCATTGGCTGATACACATGGGACAGCATCTTCTGATCCAACTCGCTTAAGCTAAATTCCCGGTAAATCACATAACGATGATGTTCTGTAAAATGGTGCATATTCGACATCCGCATCGTCGTATCTTTCTCTCCTTCCGCTCTTATCAGTCCACCTATTGTAACATAAATGGGGTCTGCCCGTCCGACAAAATCGTGGTAAAAAAGACACGCTATACCGGTCGCAAACAGGCATCAAAAAAGCGCAGAGAGCAATTTATATGCTCATCTGCGCAGGTCGAAATATGAATATATTCTATTCATAATTCATGATTGTCTGCTCAAACAAAATCACGCTAAAAGGCGATCGATCGCTTTCAATGAACGCTCCTGGATTGTGTAATTACTTTATCACTCCGATATCCACTCATCGAAATGATCAGATACAAACTGAATTTCGCTTTCATAATGCGCTAAATGTCCTTCTTCCACCATTTTTTGAAAGGCAGGATTTCCATCAGCGGCACCCGTTCTCAATGTATGGCATAGCGCAGTCAAACGCTCAATAATCCACCGCCGCAAATCGTTAGGCACCGGACTACCATACGCTTCAAAAAACAAATGAATTCGCCGACGGCGCTCTACAGCGTGTAAATCTGCTTGGTATGCTACTGTATTACCAATACAATGATCCGGCGCGAAACTGGAAAGCGGAACCGATGTGTATAGAGAATACGCAATGTCCCACATACGCGGACCAGGGCCGGCCATGTCAAAATCAATTAGCGCCACAGGCGCCTCCTGTTGAAAGACTACATTATACAATGCAGCATCATTATGACAGATTACCTCATGCTCGCCTTCATCAGGATAGCTAAGCTGCCATTTGCCCCCTCTTAGGAAAGCGAACCCTTCTGTCGCATCATGGAACCGGCGCTGAAGACGCGCCAAGCCTACAAGCGTCTCGTCCGACCACATGTATGGTTCAAGGTCAGGGTAGTTGTTCCCTGGAACTTCTCCAGAAATAAATGACAAGATTTCACGATCAGAGTCATCGATTCCGAGAAATCTGGGCGCCCCCTCAAAACCTTGCTGCTCCAAATGTAGCAGCAGTTCATGTACATACGGACTCCAATAGCCTGTGGGGCGGCGAACCGTGTTCGCCATGCGCACAATATGATTCACATTGCCGCCTGTTAATACTTCCTCCTGCGTCACTTGCTTCTTACCTCATTTCTTGTACGCTGCACATTGATGTGATCCATCCGTTTTAATAGATGGCAATGATCGCTATTCACGTTCTGGGTGTGATGAACTTTCTATAAATACGGTGTCCGCCTCTTCCTTCTCAAAGCAGAGATTGACCGTTCTTACCTTCGAACGTGTGCGATGCACGACGCCTGCTGGAATTTTCACAACCTCATTCGGGTATACAGCAAGCGTGCCCTCATTCTGCAAGTCGATGAACAGTTCACCTTCTACCACCATGAACACTTCATCGGAGTCCGGATGCATGTGCCAGTCGTATTCTCCCGTAAACACCGCCAATCGGATGCAGTGATCATTCGTACTCTCCAGCAGAACATTCATATATTCCTCTGTTACTGCATTGGTGATCTGAGTAATCTGCTTCTTTTCTATGTTCATATTCACTTATCCTCTCGCCTTTATGAAGGATGGCGTACGCGTCTATGCCTCTATATCCTCTATTCCCCAATAGACCCTAAAGACTCTAATCGACATTTTCTGCCGCAACTGCTGACACCGCTTCTTGTTCATGATGTCGCTTCAGGAATTCGACGATGCCTCGATAGACACGCATCTCATTCTCTTTCTTAGAGAATCCATGTCCTTCATCATCCAGTACAATATATTCCACCTCGCGCCCAAGCTGGCGAAGTTTCTCAACAATCTGATCAGACTCTTCCTTCACAACGCGAGGATCATTCGCCCCTTGAATAACCAGCATCGGATTCGTCATGCTCTCCAAGTACGTAATCGGAGAATCCGTGATGAAGCGTTCCTTATCCTGTTCCGGATCCCCTACCCATTGCTTCATAATCGGCTTCCAATGATCCGGTACGGAATTATAGAACGTGAATAAGTTGCTGACACCGAAAATATCGACAGCAGCTCGGAAGTAATCGGCATGTCTTCCAGCAAGCAGAAGCGTCATATAACCTCCATAGCTGCCACCTACCACGAATAGGCGCTCTTTCGAAGAGATGCCCTGCTCGAACAACCACTCCATCCCTGCCACACAATCGAGACGCGGCCCTTCCCCCCAGTCGCCTTCGACAAGCTTAACGAAGGAGCTGCCATAGCCCGTGCTGCCGCGGAAGTTCGGTGCGAATACATGGTACCCTTGTGCAAGGAAGTATTGGAACATACTGCGGAAAAAGCGGCGTTCCGCGGACTGAGGCCCGCCATGCGGCCAAAAGATCGTATAACCGTTCGCCAGTTCATCCTTTGCACGGAACAACAGAGCCTCAATCACCATTCCATCGAAGGAAGAATAGGTCACAACCTCAGGATCAACTAATTGCTCAGATGTCAGACCAACCGGCATATTTTGCGTAAGCTGCACCCAAGTTGTGCCTTCTTCCAGCTTATAGATATTGGTCGGCGTAACCGCACCACGATTGAGGATGTACAGGGCTCCCGACTTCGCAACGTGAAGCTGATTCAAGATTGGCGTCGGCATCTCGATTGCCTCTGGCGTGCCTGTATCAAGAGGAATACGGTACAATCTATCCTCTACCCCGACCTCTGTCACGAGATAAAGCGTCCGTGTATCCTTATGCCACTTGAGTTCCATGCCGCTCTCATGATCAATTCGGCACAATTCAGCATATTGCTGGGTAGGAATATGGTAGGTAGCCACATAGGCGAACTCTGCCTTGTAGTCTGTCAAGAAGGCGACCGTCTCCTCA
Organism: Paenibacillus sp. KS1; assembly: GCF_001680695.1. Taxonomy (NCBI): domain Bacteria; kingdom Bacillati; phylum Bacillota; class Bacilli; order Caryophanales; family Paenibacillaceae; genus Paenibacillus; species Paenibacillus sp. KS1. The sequence continues at coordinate 8,437 of NZ_MAIS01000007.1, forward strand.
TCGACAAAGACCGCACTCAAGCTCAAATGCACCTCATCCGCCCCAGCTTGAGGAATAAGAGGGAAATCCCCCTCTTCCGTGTGTACGTAGCAAACTTGATAGGTGTTGCCGTAAGACTTGGCATACACGAACTGCTTCTCACTCGGACTTACTGCCTCCAGCTGATGCAGAGCATCCTGCCCCTCAATAAGCAGCTCATCCTGCTTCGTACGGAGATTGTATACACGAGCATTCAAAAAGGACGGGTTATTCCGGCTCGTGCAATAATAGATACGCTCCCCGTCATCAGACAAATGTGCAAAATAGAACTTATCTTTTTCATCTGCCTCAAGCAACGGCAGCGGATTTCCTCCCTCTGTCGGAAGCGCATACATATGATAGTTCTCATCGCCGTCTCTGTCGAAGCTGCACAGGATATGGCGCTGCTGCGGATCAATCGAGATAAAATTGCTTACTTGATTGTTATAAGTTAATGGATATGGGAAAGATGGCTTGTCTTGGTTCAAATCTATGGCCCACAAGTTGTAATGACCATTCAAGTTACTGCTGAATATAAGCCTAGTCTCGTCCAGGCTCACCGTGAACTGGCGGATGACTGTCGATTGAAAATATTGTTCAACATCAGGTGTTGGAAATTGCAACAACATGCTTCTTCCTCCTTATATGCCCAAACATTGGGTTAAGTGGTATATGAATATCCAAGTTGTATAATAGTTCCATCATAACGTGTTCGTAGATCGAGGTAAAGCCCCCTACCTTGCACACCCAAACCGCAGCACCTCCTTGCAAATGCTGCGGCGGTTTGGGTTGTGTATGCTCCGCTGAATTGTTAAGCTCCTTGCTTATTGCTGCTTGCGCCGCTTAAGCAGCTCCGTATATTGCCGCTCCAGCTCTTCGATGTTGTCTCCCTTGCGCGGAGCAGACAAACGTCCCATCAAGTCTGCCCATTCCAGATCCAGCTTCAATCGCTCCTCAGCCGACATCGATGTGAGCGATTGTTCATTTTTCAGAGCTTCCTGTGCAAGTACAAATTCTGAAGAGCCTCCTGCCTCAGCAGGTCGAGGGCGCTGTCGCTCACGATATGCTTCAATCGTCATCCATTCCAGCTCGCCGTCACGGAACACAATCGTATGGGTAGCCGTTCGATCCAGCAGCATGCGATCATGCGTCGCGAACAGGATCGTGCCTGGATACTCCAGCAGCACACGTTCCAGTTCCTCGCGCGTGTCGATATCCAGATAGTTCGTTGGCTCATCAAGCAGCAGCATATTCGCTTCGCTCATGAACAGTTTGGCGAGCTGTGTCTTCACCTTCTCGCCCCCACTTAGCTGCCATACCGGCTTCAACGCCTCATCCCGGCGCAGTCTAAGCCTAGCCAATACCGTCCGCACCATCGTCTGATCATAGGCGCTCGACTTCAATACATTGTCCAGTACACTGGCCTGCAGATCCAAGGCATACAGCTTCTGATCGAAATATGCCATTCGCGCACTAGGAGAGAAGCGAATTCGCCCTTCCCCCATCGCCACATCTCGCTCTCCTGCAGTTCTCAGCTCATAGGCCTCCACCAATCGACGGAGTAAGGTTGTCTTCCCAGCTCCATTCGAACCGACTAAGGCGACACGCATATTCGGTCGAATGCTGAAGGAACTGCTCTGTAACAGCTCCCGGTCGCCTGCACGCAGCGTAAGCCCTTGAACCTCCACAGCCTGCTTGCTGCGAATCGGAGCATGGCATTCCGCATTGAACAACACCTGCACCTGTTCAAATGGCTTTTCCACGACCTCCAGCTGATCAAGACGCTTCTCTATCGCCTTAACCGTCTTCTCTACCTTCGCCTGCTTGCGATTGAAGTGTGGACGCGCAAGCCTCATTTCCTTACTGGTCAATCCCTTCTTAGGCCTGCTGACCTTACTTGCCTGTTCCTTCTTCTCTACAATCGCTTCCTGCAATCGGCCTCTCTCCGCGACATAATTGTCATACGAGCGTTGGTGCTCCAGCCGCAGTCTCTCCTTTTCCCTGCGATAGTCCTCATATCCACCAGTAAAGACATGAATCTGTTCGTTCTCCACTTCCCAGATTCTCGTTGCCACATGATTGAGCAGCGTTCGGTCATGCGAAATGAACAATAAAGCGCCGGTTCTGGAATATTCGATCATTTGATCCTCCAGCCACTCCATTCCATCCACATCCAAATGGCTTGTCGGTTCATCGAGCATCAACAGTCCTGCACCTGCGTTCATGGCCTCATTCAATCGACGCTTCGTCCGTTCGCCACCGCTTAATGTCACTTCCTCTGCTTCTTCCTCCCGCACATCATCCAACTGTGGCACGAAGGATGTTACCACATTGCAGACTACGTTTCCTTCATCCGGCTCTACCATGCCAGCCAATATGCGCTGCAATGTCGTCTTCCCGACTCCGTTGGCGCCAATAAGTCCGATTCGATCTCCTGCATAAATGCGAAGTGAACCGTCCGTGCGGAACAAGCGGCGATCAGCTACATAGGCTGCCAATTGGTGGGCTTCCAATACAAGATGGCCCGATTTATTTTTGAATTGTGCTATATGGTTGTTAGTCATAAAAAAACCTCCCTGGGTAACCCAGAGAGGATAGTGTGCATACGGCTGCAAGCTTGCGCTCCACTTATGGTATGGAATCGAACAAGTATGCTAAGCACGTGCCTATACACACATATGCCACAGCAAACCGTCCTAAGAAGCGATGCGTCTCTCCCCGATTCTCCTCATTCAAAATTGACACTGAGGTAATGAGTACAAGTGCAGCACCGTAAGTTATTCCATTACAAAATAAGTGATGAATGATGCAAGCTAAAATATAACGGCCGATATCAATCTGCGAAAATGGGCAGACCTATCCTCTCTGAACGTACATTTTGAAATATAAAGCTGTCAAAATGACTTCTATCAGATCAGATTAGTTCTCCATCGCAGTAGATACCTTGCCCTTTCATTCGAATAAAATCTTACGCATCGAAAAGTTCTGATGCGATCTGTATCATTGTATGCCAATTTACTCAGATTTATCAAGTACAATTTGACATTAAAACATCTGATATCCGCTCTTGCGCAAGAAATGAATCGTCTTTCCGCTAATATATGCCCCTGCAAGTCCAGCTATCGCCGTTAAATATCCCTGCAAGCCAATGCCCGCCAAATTGTCCATAATCGATACATCCTGCTTCCACAGCATAATGACCATTGCTGGCAGCAATACGACTAAATAGATGCCGATCGGGAACCACGTTGTCTTCATCAGCATGTTCAGAATAAAGCCAATGCCGAACATCATCACGAAGAATAGCACCATTAAAATGAAGACCATTATCCAGCCCAACATGTTGCAACCCGCCTCCTGCTTCGCTTCGTACAATCTATTATTATCCAATTAAATATCCATATTTCGCTAATTCCTGAATAGTCTTAGTGTACTTGTACCAAGGCCAAAAATCAACGAACATTCAGTGACATTTATCACCTCTTAGTTGAATGCACTGCAAATAATAGCTACAATGACTTTAGTATGGCGATTTACACAAAAGTGGTTGTGGTACACAATCTTTTACGATAACGGAGGATAACGCGATATGAATGAAGCAGCTTTAACGCTCGACGGTTGGTATGCACTCCATGATTTCCGCACGATCAACTGGGCTCAATGGAAAAAAGCGGACGATGAAGAGCGTGCGCATGCGCTTGAGGAATTGCAAACGTTATGGTCGGAATGGTCCGAAACGGAAGCAGATAAGAAGGGCAGCACTGTCGTATACAGCATCGTAGGCCAAAAAGCCGACTTTGTCATTTTCCACCTTCGTGAAACACTCGAAGAGCTTAACGCGCTTGAAAATGCGCTGAATAAAACGTCTTTCGCTCAATTTACAACACCAACTTATTCCTATGTCAGCATCGTTGAATTAAGCAATTATATGACAAAGCCAGGATCGACCGAAGATCCAATGGAGAATCCGGAAATTATCGCTCGTCTGAAGCCAACCTTGCCGCAGAGCAAGCACATCTGCTTCTATCCAATGAACAAGAAGCGTGACTTGGCCGACAACTGGTACATGCTGTCCATGGAGGAGCGCCGCAATATGATGCGCAGCCATGGCATGATCGGCCGAGGCTATGCGGGTAAAGTGAAACAAATCATCACAGGCTCGGTAGGTCTGGATGATTGGGAATGGGGCGTTACGTTATTCAGTGACGATCCGCTTCAATTCAAGAAGCTCATTTATGAAATGCGCTTCGACGAAGTGAGCGCCCGCTTCGGCGAGTTCGGCTCCTTCTATGTAGGCAACCTGCTTACACCAGATACCCTGAATGATATGATGAAAATTTAAGATAAGATTTTGAGATTCATCCGTATGGAATGCCAATTCTGGCATCGAAAGGCCTGTATGATTGCGATCATGCAGGCCTTTTGCGTCTCTGCTTGTCATATGGCAACAAACAAAAAGCCGCTGGTATCCCCGATCAAAGACCGAAGATGCAGCGGCATATATTTGATTTAACACTTACCAATCAACCGTAAAACTGGTCACATTCTTCTTACAGGAATTTACCTTTGCGAAGAGCAAGAGAAATTCCGCCAATGATGAACAACCAACGGATATCGATGACTTTTTTCAATTGAGCAGCCCAGAAGCCTTTCAGCTTCTTCTTACCCACTACGCCGATCGCTTCGCCTTTACCCAAGGAAGCAACTGTACCTTTGTTGTGGTACTCGAACTTCTTAAGCGGCTGGTTGCGAATTGAAGCAACGATGTTGCTCGCGCATACCGGACCTTGCTGCATCGCCATTTGCGCTGTAGGCGGATATGGACGATCAATTGCCGGGTTAATCATGAGCGAGTTGTCCCCAATAATGAAGACATTATCATGTCCTGGCGCTCTCAAGAATTCATCAACCTTCACACGACCGCGCATTGCTTCGAAGCCAGCTTGCTCGATGAGACGGTTACCACGAATACCACCTGTCCATACAACAGTGGAAGACTTGATTTCTTCTCCAGTTGCAAGGAGAACTCCTTCAGGTGTGCATTCCTTGATCGCTGTTGCCAGCTTGAATGTAACGCCTTTTTTCTTCAATACGTTCATTGCATATTCAACAAGCTCAGGATCGAAGCCTGGAAGTGCTGTTGGCGCCGCTTCCACGTTATAAATATTGACCAATTTTGGATCGACATCAAACTGCTTGCACAGCATAGGAATCCGATCGGACAATTCACCGATGAACTCGATGCCTGTGAAGCCTGCGCCACCTACAACGAAATTCAGACGATCAGCACGAGTCTCATCTTGCTTATATAGAGCAAATTGATGTTCGATATGCTCACGGATTACGCGAACAGAGTTGATGCTGCGAATGCTGAACGCATACTCGCCAAGTCCAGGAATACCGAATGTTTCAGGCTCCCCACCGACACCGATCACCAAGTAATCATAAGACAAAGTTCCGTCTTCAAGAATGACCTTCTTATCTTGAATACGAATTTCCTTCACCGAAGACTTCACAAAGTCAATTTTGAACTCATCAATCAACTTCGAGATAGGCACTCGAGCATTCTCATAGGAATCCGTACCAGCAGCAGGCATATGCAAATGAGTTGTGAAGTAATGATAGTCATGTTTGCTGACTAATGTTACGTCTGCTTCATTATAGTTTAATTCTTTCTGAAGACGTTGCGCTGCCATGATGCCGCCGTAACCCGCGCCTAGGATTACGATTTTAGGAATGTTACTCATCTTTCATTAGCTCCTTCCAAATCGGGTCAATCATTTTGTGTAGGTTGGTAATAACATGTTACAACTTGAATATGAATACCCTTGTTCTAGAAACCCGCGTATATACATCAATCTTGTGAAGTTGTGAAAAACCCCACAAAAAACAACAAACGAAATCTAGGTACCTATACATTATACAACTGGTAATCATTTTTATTATGGTCCAAATGATTGAAAGTAACTCATTCAGATAGATCCATAATCACGTGCACATCGCATTATGCCCAACATCGACAAATTGTCGACAATTTACATACAATTCAACTGCAATGATATCGAGTTTCCAATTAAATTACAAGCACCTTTTTTGTAGAACAATGTATGAAAGCGTTTAATTTTGATAATTTTCACATTTATATCGAAATCCCTGGAAAATGTACGGTTTCCTTCTTGTCGAGCACCGTTTATAATGATAGATGTGCCAAAACACACAATGACCATGATCACATGGTCAGACATCGCCATTGGAGGTGCTCAGCCTTGAATTCACAACTTGTATCACAACAAGATGTAGTAGATATTTTAATTATTGGGGGCGGGCCTGCCGGCATGTTCGCTGCATTCTATGGCGGCATGCGACAAGCTTCCGTTCGTCTTATTGAAAGCATGCCTCAACTAGGAGGCCAATTAGCAGCATTATACCCGGAAAAGTACATCTATGACGTTGCCGGATTCCCGAAAGTAACAGCGCAAGAACTTGTTGATTCCTTGAAAAAGCAAATGGAACATTTCAATCCTGATGTTCGCTTGGAAGAGAAGGTTCAGGGAGTAGAGAAGCTCGACGAGCGTCTATTCGCCGTTACTACAGATAAAAGCGTTCATCACGCAAAATCCGTGATCGTAACAGCTGGTGTAGGTGCATTCGAACCACGCCGCTTGGAGCTGCCTGAAGCAGCCCAATACGAGAAATCGAACCTGCACTACTTCGTTAGCGATCTGCAGCAGTTCAAAGGCCAGCGCGTGCTGATCAGCGGCGGCGGAGACTCTGCTGTCGATTGGGCACTCATGCTGGAGCCTATTGCTGAACAAGTCACACTTATTCATCGCCGCGACAAATTCCGCGCGCATGAACATAGTGTTGAGCAATTGATGAATTCCAAGGTTCAAGTGATTACGCCTACAGAAATTACCGCTTTGCATGGTGATGCTAGTCGAATTGAGCGCGTAACACTGACTAACACCAAATCAAAAGAAGCAACAGATATCGATGTCGATGCAGTTATCGTCAACTTCGGCTTCGTGTCCTCCCTCGGACCAATATCTGAATGGGGCCTTAACATCGAGGGCGGTTCCATCGTTGTTGATTCTCGTATGGAGACGAACATTCCAGGCTTGTTCGCTGCTGGCGACATTACGACTTACCCAGGCAAGCTGAAGCTCATCGCTGTCGGTTTTGGCGAGGCGCCAACAGCTATCAATAACGCTAAGGTGTATATTGATCCATCAGCTAAGCTGTCTCCTGGACACAGCAGCAGCATGAAAATGTAACTAAATAAACGAAAGAAAGGGTATCCTATCTCCAACATCTTTATCTAACGGAGGAGGATACCCTTGTTTCATGTTTGTCCACTATGCAACGGCATGATCAGTCCCGAATTTCAATGTCCGAACTGTTTGAACCCAACCACTGACAGCGGCAAACTGGAAGATTATGTTGGACCTTACGCCCCATATCAGCCAGACGATTCCGTATCCCATCAAACGATGCTGGATGATAGTTCTGTATCTAGTTCTGTATCCATGCAGTGCCTGCATATAATCTATTGTGAGCACTGCCACGCAACCACTTATGTGAACGGACTGGCTTGGGAGTAAAGCCTCGGCATGCCGGTCATCTATGTGCACACCGGTATTCGGAAGAGGGTCGGACAAAGGCAGCGCCTTTTCATTTCCTCAAGCAGCAACGCGATGAATTCTTCATCCAATCGGAGCCTGATTGCCTGCTCATAGGAATCAATAAGCAGTTCATCGGAAAGCAAAGCCATCTGCATCACAACCTTTCCTAAACTTTCCTGCCGCATTCATCATATCACGGCCTCAGAAAGCAGAACAAGCGTTCCAATATCCACAGGCGTTTGTGGAAAAATTGTGAATAATTTGTTGATAAACGTCAAAAAACGCTATCTATTAGTGGGGATGATGTGGATATAATTATTCACATCTTTTTGGATTGTTTTTCTAATAAAAATGTTTAATCATTTTCCAATCTCTAGTAAATCTAATCTATCAAATCCCACTTCCAACGTAGATTGCCCCTTACTGCGGTCTTGTGTTCACCTCGAATATCCAGATATGACCGGAGCGATCAATGCCATAATCGAAGCCTAACTGGCCAATCCCCGGATATTTCCTCTCTAATAGCGATGTGCAGATCCGTGTCAAATATCTCATCTTACTCTTCTTGGCGCGGACGCTCTGTCCAGAGAGCGATCTTGCAATTCCTTGTGCTGCGGTTACCATCGTACCTCCTTTGCACAAGTTCGTCACGAACAAGCCTCTTCTCGCCAAGCGCCCAACCATCGAGCGTACACCCCATTTGCCATTTGACTTCACTACTTTAACCCGGTAATCGATCGGTCTTCCATTAATCGTAGCTAGATGGATTCCCCGCTGAATCAGGTAGGTACGCTTCTTTTTCGTACCGGACAATGATCGCACCATGGCATCGAAATCTCCAAAGCTGCGTGTATTGGCCTGATACGTATATCGATAAGTCGATCCGCTCTTCGTTACTTTAATAACACCGGCACCGCCAGAACCAACGACAGGCTTGATGACGACGAAACCGTGTATGTTTAACATTTCATGGAGATTAGACGTATTGTATATACGCGTTGCCGGAATATGCCCTGCTACACGTGAATCCGATATTAGCGCCGCGGTTTTCAACCATTTGCTGGCTAACTGTCTGCCTTCCATTCGCCACTCCCCTTTCGTCCTTAATACTTATACATACTCATGGCTCCCATCCGATTCTTGTATGATTGTCCATGGCATGTGCCTGATTTGCACAAGACTGGATCAAGTTGGACGCATAGTGCTTGTCTTTTTCAAGATTGGGATGGTATCGTATAAGGGATAATAATGGATGGATATAAAGGATGGGAGCGACCGTCATGTCAACTGCAGCTGTATATGAAGCGTTGTACTGGATTGCGATCGTATCTATGTCTGTCGTACTCGTGCTTGCCAATGTAGGTATACTTGCGATCGGTTTTCAATTTTGGAGAAAGCATAGACGGGTACTTGGAACAGCGTGCTGGCTGTTTTCAGTATTTTGTTTTTATTTGATCTCCATCATGATCAACAAGACGTTCTTATAATTGTCAGTTCTGATCATTTAGGAAGACTTGATCGACTCCCGCAAGACGGACAATGGGGCAAAATCCTTGGACTTCGCGCTTGGCGCCTGCTCCAGGGATTTTTGTTTTTGTGCTTTTCCCCTCATAATTAGACCTGATCACTCCCCACCTTGGAATGGAGGTAAATCGCATTGATCATTCATGTACTCGTTGCGGATGATGACCCGAATATTGTAACGATGCTGCGGCTTGTGCTCGAATCTGAGCAGTATCATGTGTTCGACGCGAGTGATGGACAAGCTGCAGCACATATATTGGAGCAGGAAACCATTCATATTGCGATCGTAGATGTCATGATGCCGCTGAAGGATGGCTGGACATTATGCGCCGAAATTAGACAGCAATATGATATCCCGGTGATTATGCTCACCGCGCTCGGCGAACTTGAAGATAAGGAGCAAGGCTTCGCAGCCGGCACCGATGACTATATGGTGAAGCCCTTCGAGCCGAAGGAGCTGCTATTTCGCATGAAGGCGCTGCTTCGGAGGTATCAGATCGTATCTGACAGCCTCATACGCCTTGGTGCAACAACTATCGACCGCAAGAGCTATACCGTTGCAGCCTCCGGCGAAGAACTGACTCTTCCCCGCAAGGAGTTTGAGCTGTTAGCGCAGCTTGCTTCCTATCCAGGGCGCATCTTCACACGCGAACAGCTGCTGGCTTGGATATGGGGTACTGACTACGAGGGGGACAGCCGAACCATTGACGTGCATATTAAGCGTCTTCGGGAGCGTTTTCCTGAGAATGCAAGTGGATTCCGCATCACTACAATCCGAGGCCTTGGCTACAAATTGGAGGTTCTTGAACCTTGAAGACACTGTATACCCGAATCGTGTTTTTCTCAGCTGTAATCGTATTTATCAGCTTCGTATGCGGCGTCTTTCTTGCGAATATCGCGCACAATCAAGCGATCTCCAGTCATTACGAGCAGAAGATGGAGAAGGTTGGGCAAGCGCTGGCGCGCATGAACAACATGTTATCGTCTGGTGAAGACACGGCTGACGAGGCGTTAACGAATCTCGCTGAACTGGGCTATCAGCTGTACCTTATCGATCCTGATCATCATGTGAAGACATTCGGCAGACCATTCAAGCATGCTGATCTTGCTCCCGAAGCGATTGACAGCGTTCTTCAAGGGAATACGTATCGCGGCATGCTCCAGCAAGGAACATGGAGCAGCTTATTCGTGCCCGCTATATTCGAGAATCGACTTGAATTGAGCCATGGTATCCCGCTTACCGTTAATGGCGAGCAGCACGCTCTGTTCATTCGCCCAGATATGGTGCAGCAGACCGAAGAAGTGCGTGTTCTCATTGCGGTACTACTCGTCTCTACCTTCGTTATCAGCCTAGTGCTCATTTCCGTGAAGACACGCTATCTCGTTAAGCCGCTGCAGCGGTTAACCCGAGCCACTATGGAACTGGAAAAAGGCAATTACGAAGTTAAGCTGGATCTCCACCGCAATGATGAAATTGGTGAGCTTGCAAGACGATTCACCGTAATGGCTGAAGCTCTTGGGCAACTGGACGCCGTACAGAAGCAGTTCGTCGCGAATGTGTCCCATGAGATTCAATCTCCCTTGACTTCGATCCAAGGATTAGCGCAGCAGCTCATGGATCACCCGCTGCCGCCCGAACAAGAACAACGCTATTTGCACATCATTGCGGATGAGTCGCGGCGGTTATCCGGGATAAGTCGGCAATTGCTGACGCTCGCCTCCTTGGAGCGAGGAAGCGAGATGATGAAGCAAGCCTCTATCCGACTGGATGAACAGCTGCGAGAAGTCATCATCCTGCTTGAGCCGCAATGGAACGTGAAAGACATCGAACTGGATCTTCAGCTTGATAGCGTGATGTTAACGGGAGATGCAGGATTGCTGTATCAAGCATGGACAAATCTGCTAACGAATGCGATTAAATTCACTGCGTCGCAAGGAACCATCGGGATACAATGCAAACAACAAGGAGAAGACATTATCGTAGTTGTATCTGACACGGGGATAGGTATTCCAGAGGATGTACTGCCACATATCTTCGAGCGATTTTACAAATACAGTGAGCTTGCTGAACCAGGACAGAGCCAGCATGGAACAGGGCTTGGCTTAGCCATCGTAAAGCGAATCATTGAATTGCACAACGGAACGATCCGCGTGTCTAGCGAAGTAGGACAAGGAACCATATTTACGATCCGATTCCCTAAATAGCGTATAAGCAGAACATGACCCCGTTGTCATGTTCTGTTCATATTGGGTTCATACAACTGCGGTACACTCCTATCATCCATGCGAATGACGAAACAAAGGAGAGAGTTTACTGTGAAAAAACTGTATTACACTTCATTCTTCTATGCCATTCTTGGCCTCATATCGGGTATCTTTTACCGGGAGTTCACCAAAATAAATGATTTCACAGCTTACACAGCATTAAAACCGCTGCACACCCATATTCTCGTTCTCGGCTTCCTGTTCTTCCTGCTTCTTACCTTGCTTGCGAAGCAGTTCCGCGTGCATGAAGTCCGTTCATTCAAAGGTTGGTACAATGTATATAATATCGGTCTGATGCTAAGTCTTGCAGCGATGACGGTTCGCGGCATCCTTCAGGTTAACGGAACAGATATGAAGGGCTTGAGCCACATGGCAGGCCTTGGTCATGCAGTCCTCGGAGCAAGCATCATTTGGTTCATGATCCTGCTAGGCAAACGAGTGAAGGAATAAACTGACCCTAACAGGCATATCCGAAGGCTGCACCTGCTCTTCTTATAAGAGTAAGGACAGCCTTCTTCAGTTGAGCAGAATAGATGGCTGCACAGCTCTGTGTTCAATTCGTTCTATCCCCACGCAAATTAACAGCTGCCTGAACTCTCAATAACGGTAGCTCCCGTGGTTCCTGCATGGTACGTATTGTTGTGATTCTGGGCATCCCTCGTTGAATCTTGACGGGAATCATAGCAAGTCCCATGCCACCCTCCTGGACATTCCGAGCAATACGCTCTATAAGACACCAGCAGTGTACGGTCTACATCAGTGGATTGCTGTACTTGATGTGCATCATGATGTTCATTCATAGGTATCACCTCCTGCTCGTTATAAGGTTCGCCGAAACAATTTGCAGTATGATTAGAAATATTAGGATTAGCACTATAGACGCCAAAAACAGCAAAAAAACCTCTTACAAGGTAACGATGCTCAACTCTACCGTAATAAGAGGTCTTCTATATTTCATTATCATCTAATCACGAAGTCTAATCGCAATTATCGAATCGATTAGAATCAGAATGTATCATTCATTTATATATGAGGTCTCATGCAAATAAGTGGAGACTAGTCGTCGCACTTCTCCGCTTTTCCCTCATTTGTTGCTGTACGGAAGCTGGAGCCGCAGCCGCAAGTTGCTACCGCGTTCGGGTTGTCGATCGTGAAGCCTCCGGACATGCCGGATTCCTTGTAGTCGATTGTAAGTCCACTCAAATGAGGAACACTTTCCTTATCGATGACCACTTTCATGCCGCCAATCTCCAAGTACACATCTTCTTCAGTCTCTTCATCGTCAAATCCCATACCATAAGAGAATCCGCTGCAACCGCCTGGACGAACACCGACACGCAGGAACATATTTTCATTTTCCTCTTGCGCAATCATTTCCTTTATCTTCTCAATCGCTTCATCGCTGATTGTAATCATTCTAATCACCCTCCTCGTATTACTAAGTATAACCATCCCCTTCGGCATATACAAGAGAACATCGCTGCTGGTAATTTGCACCTATACTTCCTGTAGACGTATTGCCCCACCTCTTGTGCGAATGTATAATGGTACTGACATCAATTAATGTGATTCGTTTCACTGCAATCTCCGACGGAACTTATCCGCCGCGGAGTTTTTTATTTGTCAACAACAGCATATTGTGCTGAATTGTAAAAAGATACCTTACCTGAAGGGGGCCTGTGTATGACTACAGTCATGACGCGTCATGCCGATCCACGTATGGCCGAAATCGCAGATAAAGTCGAACGCGGTGAGCGCCTGACGCTTGAGGATGGCGTTTACTTGTATGAAACGGACGACCTGTTGACCTTGGGTCAATTGGCAAATCTTGCGAACATGCGCAAGAACGGCAAAAATGTTTATTTTATTGAAAATATGTCCCTATACTTCACGAATGTATGCGAAGCGCACTGCGCATTCTGCAACTTCCGTAAAGATCAAGGAGACGAAGGTGCTTATACATTATCCGGTCAAGAAATGATTGACTTCGTAGATCAGCACATCCATCCGGGCGTACGCGAGTTCCATATCGTTGGCGGACACAACCCGCATGTACCGTTCTCTTATTATGTAGATTCGCTTCGTGCACTGAACGAGAAGTATCCGGACGTCACACTTAAGGCGTACACAGCAGCTGAAATTGATTTCTTCACACGCATCAGCGGCTTGAGCATTGAAGAGGTGCTTAAAGAGCTAATGAATGCCGGACTGGAATCTCTGACAGGTGGAGGAGCAGAAATTCTATCCGATGAATATCGGAAGAAGATGCGTGTCGAGAAAGCTGGCGTTGAGCGCTATCTCGAAGTTCACCGTACGGCACATCAACTTGGCATGAAGACACATACAACGATGCTGTACGGCGCAATCGAATCGCATGAGGATCGTATTCGCCATATGATCTCGATCCGCGAACTTCAAGATGAGACGAATGGCTTCCAAGTATTCATCCCATTGTCTATGCAGCCGAAGAGTCCTAAAGCCAGCATCAAGCGCCGCAACTCCGCTTATGAAGACTTGAAGACAATTGCGATCAGCCGCCTTATGCTGGACAACATTCAACATATTAAAGCGTACTTCATCAATATCGGAACCCAGTTGACACAAGTTGCACTTACGTTCGGTGCTTCCGACGTGCACGGCACGCTTGTGAAGGAACGCATCAGTCATGCAGCCGGCGCGCTTACACCGGAAGGTTTGACGCGCGATGAACTCGTATGGCTCATTAAGGGAGCAGGCCGTACGCCAATCGAACGCGATACGTTCTACAATCCGATAAAGATATATGAGTAATGTCGATGTAATTGATCATTGAGCATATTAGAGAGATAGAGGTAATGCATGACCCTATTGGATAATACAACAGAGAATCAGCAACCGCGGGCACGATTCATAACACCGAAGACATGGCTTCCAGCTGGCTTCACGGAATCGCGTCCCAGGCAAATGAGTGGAGCCATACGACGTAATCGCCGCTTGCGGCGCAGCACCTACCATCTTAATTTTTCGGCAACATGGGGGGAGTCGAACAGATGAAACGATACGTCATACTCGGTGGCGGCTACGGAGGATTGGCCATCATTAGTCGGTTGTTGGAGGGCGAGCTGCCTTCCGATGTACAACTTGTATTAGTTGACCGCATGCCTTATCAAGGCCTCAAGACGGAATATTATGCACTAGCAGCCGGAACGGTGTCGGATATGGACATTCGCGTGTCCTTCCCGGATGATCCGCGCGTGCACCTTCATTATGGGAATGTACTATCCATCGACTTGAACGGGCAGATTGTCCACTTCACAGATGGAGATGCACTCGCCTATGATCATCTAGTCATCGGTCTGGGTTGCACGGATAAGTATCATGGCATTCCAGGCGCCGAGCAGTTCGGCAACAGCATTCAATCACTCGCCAGTACAAGACGCACCTATCAATTGCTAAATGACATCCGTCCATACGGACACGTAAGCATTGTGGGCGGTGGGCTTAGCGGTGTTGAAATGGCGGCAGAGCTGCGTGAGAGCCGACCTGATCTCAATATCCGGATTCTGGATCGGGGATCGCGCGTGCTATCTGCGTTCCCGGAGAAGCTCTCTCACTTTGTCTCTGGCTGGTTCCTTGAGCACCATATTGAGCTTCGTTCTTTTGTGAATGTTAGCCACCTCGAGGATGGAGTCATCTATAACCGGAAAGAAGACATTGAAGAAGAGATTTTGTCGGACGTTACCGTATGGACTGCCGGCATTCAGCCTGTTGCTCCGGTACAGCAGCTCCAAGTTGCGAAGGATCCACAGGGCCGTGTCATCATTAACGAATATCATCACATTCCCGAATATCCGAATGTTTTCATTGTAGGAGATTGCGCAAGCCTCCCGTTCTCGCCTAGCGCACAAGCAGCAGGCGCCCAAGGGGAGCAGATCGCGGATGTCATTCGGGCGAGATGGAACGGGGAAACTCCTCGCTTAGGCAAAATTAAGCTGAAGGGCGTGCTTGGTGCATTAGGCAAAAAATCCGGCTTCGGCGTTGTTGGCAAGCGTGCCGTTGTAGGGTATGTGCCTCGCGTCATTAAGAGCGGTGTATTATGGATGTCTAAGAACCATTTCGGATAATACCTGCAATCATTCTATGATTAACAAAACATGGGAGCAGCGGCATCAATCGATGTCCAGCTGCTCCCATGCTTTTATTTCCTCTATTTTGATCATAATTTTGTCATATAACTCATCTGCCGTTTCCCCAGCAACGATTTCACCATTTACTAATGCAAACGGAAACATGTAGCACTCCCCGCAATTCCCTAGACAGCCATACTCCAGCACGTCATACTCCGGGTTGCCTTCTAGGCGCTTCATGACATTATCTGTCCCGTGATGCATATTATTCACACAAAATTCTATGATTGGTCGCATTGACATTATCCCCCGCTTTCATGTTGCGCCTTTGAATTCGGATAGCTTTATAATATAATAAAATCAGCATGGATGAAAGGAGTTGTCATAGATGAGTGAAAATGCACAAAGCACAGTTTACGATGAAGTGCTGGAAGTGTTGGATAAACTGCGCCCGTTCTTGCAGCGCGATGGCGGCGACGTTGAATTGGTTGATGTTGAAGACGGCATCGTTAAGCTTCGCCTGATGGGCGCTTGCGGCAGCTGCCCAAGCTCCACAATCACATTGAAAGCGGGTATTGAGCGCGCTTTGGTGGAAGAAGTGGAAGGCATTACAGAAGTCGTACAAGTATTCTAAATTGAATAATTGGACTTCATAAGAAGGAAGGCTGTCCACCAGCAGTTGAATCTGCCGGGGACAGCCTTTTTTCAATCCCGAATCATGTCATGGCATTTGCGCTAACTCATCACTGCTAAATAATGGATACAGCAACATTGCTGGATAGCTGCTACTGCTACGGCTGCTTCGCTTAACTGCAGCTTCTCCCCCATCATTCTTCCGTTATTTCAGCTGATTTCCGAGCTTCAAGGCCATGCCGATATTATAAGCAGTACGCTCCATATTGTCAGCAGCTTGTCCTAAGGCCTCCTCTAATGTCGTGACCCCCGGAACAATCGTAAATACCATATCGATACCGTGCTCATGAACCACTTCATGTCCAGCTGCAAGCGTGCCCGCAATACCGATAACTGGGACTCCATGCAGCTTCGCCGTCTTCGCTACGCCGATTGGCGTCTTGCCATAAATGGTCTGTCCATCAATCTTGCCTTCACCGGTAATGACCACATCAGCATCAACTGCATGATCTGCTAAGCCGGTTGCGTCGATGACAATATCTACTCCTCGCTTCAATTCAGCTTGCAGAAAAGCCACCACGCCTGCCCCAAGCCCTCCGGCCGCCCCCGCGCCTGGCATATGGGCGACATCACAACCGACGTCCTCCCGCATCTTCGCCGCGTAGTGCGCCAAGTTCGCATCCAGTTGCTTCACCATCTCCGGCGTAGCTCCCTTCTGGGGGCCAAATACTGCCGATGCTCCACGCTCTCCGATAAGCGGGTTGTCGACATCGCAGGCCGCTACGAATTTCACCTTCGCAAGCCGAGGGTCAACACCGCTCAAATCGATGCGTGCAATACGACCGACTTCTCCGCCTCCATCACCAATTTCAGTCCCATCCTCAGCTAACAGCCGTACACCAAGCGCTTGAGCCATCCCAGCGCCGCCATCATTCGTAGCGCTGCCTCCAAGCCCCAGGATAATCGTCTCTACCCCCTCATTCAATGCGGATAGGATCAG
Source organism: Paenibacillus sp. KS1 (assembly GCF_001680695.1). Classification (NCBI taxonomy): domain Bacteria; kingdom Bacillati; phylum Bacillota; class Bacilli; order Caryophanales; family Paenibacillaceae; genus Paenibacillus; species Paenibacillus sp. KS1. The sequence continues at coordinate 25,605 of NZ_MAIS01000007.1, forward strand.
CTCTCCCATCCCCCGCGTCGTCGTAACGAGTGGATTCCGCTGTGCCGGTGGAACAAGCGCCAGTCCCGATGCCGCAGCCATCTCAATAACTGCGGATTTGCCATCGCCTAAGACGCCATAGAATCCTTCCACAGGTGTTCCAAGCGGCCCTGTTACTGTTGTCCGTACAATTCGGCCGCTTGTCGCATCTACAAGCGACTGCACGGTCCCTTCTCCGCCATCTGCCATCGGTACATATACGAGTTCCGCCTCCGGGAATACCCGCCCCAAGCCGCGGCCAATCGCCTGACATGCTTCCCACGCAGACAAACTTTCTTTAAAAGAGTCTGGAGCAATTACGAATTTCATACTGATCCACTCCTATCCATGCAATCTGACTTTCTCTCTTTCTCGCCGAGTTGTGCATTAGCTGTTTCTCAGTTATACCTGCACTAGCGGGGTCATGCCTCGTCACAACGCATTGTATTGTCCTTGCCTTGGCTTACAAGAACCAGCCGAAGACACCGAATACGAGCGTAGATACGATAGCGAGCACGAGACCGATTAGCGTTTCATAGGGGATAAGACGAAGACGTTCCTTCATCGCCATATTCACGCTGCCGCCAGTAGCGTGGAAGAAGCTGCCGTGCGGCATATGGTCGAATACCGTAGCGCCCGCATGTATCATTGCTGCTGCCCCTAAGGATGCGACGCCAAGCTCCATAATGGTCGAACCGAATACCGAGCTTGCTACCGCAGTACCTGCAGTTGTGGACGCTGTCGCCAGAGACATCAAGGCACCACTGATTGGTGCAAGTAAATAGGCTGGCAAGCCTGAAGCCGTCAAGCCATCGATAATAACATCCTTCAATTGTGAGTTCGAAATAATTCCGGCAAGTGTCCCCGTCCCGATAAGCATGACGGCAACACCCGTCATTTTGCCAAGTCCAGAGGTTGCATATCGGTTAATCTGTGTAATGCGTCCCATACAGAGTGCCCCTACTAAACCACCAACAGGGAGAGCGATAATGGGGTCAATGGCGATGCCTGCAATCGGGCGCAAGGCCAGCAATGCAATTGCTGTTATTGGCGCCATCATTGCAGCAAGAAAGCTAGGAAGCTGCTCCTTGCTATCCTCCACCTGCTCTACACCTGCTACCTTCGTTCCTTTATGAGACAACTTTTTCGCAATCCAATACGTTACGAACAAACCAATCAAAGCTGGGATAATTCCTGCTGCCATTATCGAAGTCAACGGGATATGGAAAGCATCCGCCGCAGAAATCGCGTTCGGGTTCGGCGACATAATGTTGCCTGCCTTGCCTCCCCCAATCATAGCGAGCAATATCGCCATACGGGACAAGTCTGCACGCTGCGCAATTGCAAGTGCGATTGGAGCCACCGTAATGACCGCCACGTCGATAAATACACCAACAGCTGTCAATACCATCGTCGCAAAAGCTAGTGCGAACAATGCGCGAGTCTCGCCTACCTTGCGTACTAATGTCTCTGCAATCGTCTTCGCTCCGCCTGATTCAATCAATACGCCTGCAAGAACACCTGCTGCTAATATTCGCAGCACTGCTGGAATCATCGTCTTGGCTCCGTCCATCATTAGCGTTACGGAGTCAATTAAACCAATTCCTCCGACTACGCCGCCTACCAGCGCGCCAATCATCATACCGTACGCCGGTGGGACTTTTCGTAAAATAAGCACGATAGCAACCACTAAAGCCGCCAGTGCACCAAGTACAGATACCGTTACTGTCATAGTCCCCATCCTCCTTGAAGATGCAGTGTTTCGTTGTTGTACCTTTACTTTACCTCCAATATGAAAGCGCTTCATCATGCATAAACATGAAATGAAGCGCTTTATAAAGTGTATTTTTTGTTCAAATGCACAATACAAGATCAATCAACCTTTGTCTTGCTGCTATCAGGCCGGTATGTGAAATAGGATACATGAAATAGACATGCTCAGCCTTTCCTTTGTTAACTGGCTAAGACTCATTACTGCGCAGCATCGCGTGAATCCACCACGCCGACATTAACGTATACAAATCGCGAAAGCTCTTGGGATCCTTGCCTGTCACATCCGCAATCCGCTGCAGACGATAACGGAGCGTGTTGCGATGGATGGCCAGCCGCTGTGCAATCCGCTGCTGCTCGCCGCTCTCCTCATAATACACCTGCAGAGTCTGCCTCAATTCCCCGCTCCGATCTTCTTGGATGAATCGCTGCCACATCTGCTCCATTTCATCCGTAACCCAGCTGCGGCCCACATTCGCCAGCACCGTCTCATTTGGCATATCCTCACTGTAATAGACCGTATGCTCAGGCAGGATTGCTTGACCCGCGCGCATCGTATCTTGAGCAGAGCGATAGGATGCGATGAGCCCATCAATTCCTGAATAAGCCTTGCCCACCGCGATACGAAGAGGTGCAATCTGCTTCTCTTCCAGCAACTTCCGAATTTGCCGTATTCCCTCGCATATATCCATATTCGGCTTCCGTGGGTGCAAATGCGGCTTGAATAGGACGATTTGCCGCGTATTCCGTATCGCGATAAGATCAATTGTCGGCCGCCCTTCCAACAGTTCTACAACTCTGCGCAGTGTAGGCACTGAATCCGCATCCTGTTCATCCGTAAGCTCCAGAATACAAGCAACACGAGGCTTGTCCGGCTTCAGGCCTATTCGTTCCGCCTGCAGGCGAAGCATGGCTTGATCTCCCGGTTCCGCATGAATGACCGATAAGAGGAAATCCTCCTTCATCCGCTTATCCCAGCGCGCCTTTTCCAACAAATCCGCCTGCTCCAAATACATCTCAGCTGTCATCTTGACAAGTTCCCCATACTTCGTCACTTCAGCAGGATCTCCCGTAATCCCGATAACGCCGACAACTTCTCCACGAAATTGAATAACAAGATTCGTCCCCGGCATAACACCATGAAGATTGCGTGCACTCTCTTTATCGATCTCGAACCTTCCCTTGCGCTCAATGGCAATGAGTGCCCCTTCATGCTTTTGATTAATGCGGGACAGGTCGCCCGAGCCAATGATCCGCCCACGCTCATCCATCACATTTACATTGTACCCAATGACCTGCATCGTCCGTGAGACGATTGCTTGCGCCAATTGCTTGGTCAGCCAACTCATATCTTCATACCACCTATCACGCGAAATCAGAAAGAGCTTAGGACATCCCGCATCCGTCCCTCCTTCTTCTCCAAAATATGAAAACGCCCTCGTTCCAACAGGGCACAGCAACCGCTGTGTCTGTCAGCCGACGGGCGTACATGCAGCATTAGGATTTCGAGCTAATCGTTGTACGAATAGGATCGAGTCCGCCTGAGACATTAATAATATTACCAGTTATAAAGTCAGAAGCATCCTCACATAGGAAGCGGATGACTCGTGTCACATCTTCACCACTGCCGGGACGGCCGCGCGGCGTTTCGTCATCGGTTAGATGAAGTACATCCTCGATTTTTCGCTCCTTGTTGTCACCACGAATATCGCCAGGGCAAATCATATTCACCGTAATGCCATTCTGTGCTTCCTCTACCGCCAGTGTCTTCGTGAAAGACACTAGTCCCACCTTGGCTGCGGCATACACCGCCCGATGGGGCCAAGAACGCGCCTCAGACGCATGGCCGAAGCCATAATGGATAATGCGCCCCCATCCCTTCTTCCGCATCGATCCGAGCAGCAAATGATCGAGCAGTATGACACCACTTAGATTCCCATTCAATAAATACATAATGTCCTCTTCCGAGTAATCCGCGAACAATCTCCGCTCTCTGATGAACGGCCCAGCATTGTTCACCACAATATCAGCCATACCGATGCGTTCATTCATTTCAGTAACGAGCCGCTTCACTTCCTCCGGCTTGGAAATATCCGCGCGAATGGCAATACACCGTATTCCCGTCTTCTCGAGCTGGAGCCGCAGTGCTTCAGACTCTGCCTCGCTATGTACATAATTTAAGACAATATCATGCCCGGCTTCGGCCAATGTCATAGCTGTCATCTTCCCGAGGCCTTTGGCGCTCCCCGTAATAAGAGCAATTTTACGCTGCTGTTCCACGTCGTAATCCTCCTTTTGAGCGCTTCAAAGAACTTCCACGTTCAGTATAAGATATTTGCCTTGGCAGAACAACTTTGCATTGGACACTGATGTAGACAAACTGTCCCGCTCCGCAATGCAATGTACTTGAATCCCTTCCACCTAGATTACAAAGAAAAAAGCCCTAGCAGCAAGCTCCACCTTTCTTATCGAAAGGCAGCTTGCCTCTAGGGCTTCTCTCATTGAAAGTATTCTACAATTAGAATGCAGGTACGATCGAACCTTGGTATTTATCTTCAATAAATTTCTTCACATCGTCAGACTGCAAAGCTGCAAGCAATTTCTTCACAGCATCACTATCCTTGTTGTCCTCGCGAGCCGTCAAGATGTTCGCATACGGAGAATCCTTATCTTCAATGAACAACGCATCCTTCGTAGGATTCAAGTTCGCTTGCAGTGCATAGTTCGTATTGATAAGCGAGAAGTCAACTTCATCCAACGTACGAGGCAGCATTGCAGCTTCCAGCTCTTTGAATTTCAAGTTCTTCGGATTCTCAGCAATGTCGTTAACCGTTGCTTCCAGACCTACGCCATCCTTCAACTTAATAATGCCCTGCTTCTCCAGCAAGAGCAGCGCACGTCCGCCATTTGTTGCATCGTTCGGAATCGATACCGTTGCGCCATCTGCAATTTCACTAACCGACTTAATCTTCTTGGAGTAACCTCCGAAAGGCTCAACGTGAATATTGCCTACAGTTACAAGGTTGTATCCCTTCGTCTTCACTTCATTGTCCAAGTACGGCTTATGTTGGAAGAAGTTCGCATCAAGCTGCTTCTCGTGTACTTGTACGTTCGGCTGAACATAATCCGTGAACTCCTTAACTTCCAACTCAATCCCTTGCTCAGCCAGCTTCGGCTTGATATGATTCAGTATTTCTGCATGAGGCACCGGTGTTGCACCTACGACAAGCTTCACTTTTTCTGTGCCAGACTTGCCTGCCTCACCAGATGCGTTCGTGTTATCGCCTGCTGTATTTTTGTTGCCGCAAGCAGCGAGTACCGCTACGAGTGTAATAAGCGTTAATACAAAAGTCCACTTTTTCATGTCATTCACTACTCCTTCCAAGATCCCCATTTTAATTGATGAATATTTGTAAGTTGAAGCTCCTAAGAGCGTGCTTCCTATGCCTATTAGGTTTTGATTCAAATGATCATTTCATCCAACTCGTAACTACCGATAATTCCAATTGAATTACTGGGATTATATCATATTTTGTGCTGCCGTCAACCATGAAATGACTGACTCAGCACAATATTTTTTTATTTCCTTGTATAGCGGCGAACAAATGCATCGCCAATCCATTGCAGCACCTGTACGAGTATAACCATAATAACGATCGCCACGATCATCATTTCAATCTCATAGCGATGGTATCCGTAGCGAATCGCTAGGTCACCGAGACCGCCGCCGCCAATGAGACCTGACATCGCTGTATACGATACGAGCGTAACCGCCGTTATCGTCGTCCCTGCAATCAAGCCTGGCATCGCTTCGGGCAGCAGAACCTTATATACAATCTGCCAAGTGGATGCTCCCATTGCCTGTGCTGCCTCAATAACGCCCCGATCAACCTCACGCAATGACGTCTCCACGAGACGAGCGAAGAATGGTGCAGCCGCGATAACGAGCGGCGGGATTGTTCCTTCTACACCGATAGATGTGCCTACTACAATTCGTGTAATCGGTATGATCGCAATCATTAGAATAACGAACGGTACTGAACGCAGCACGTTTACAATGAATGACAAGATACTATATACGATCTTCCCAGCTCTGCTACCCGTGCGCCCAGTTAAATACAAGAGCACGCCTAGCGGCAAGCCAACAAGGAAGGTGAATAGTACAGAGAACAGCATCATCTGCAATGTTTCTCCAGTAGCCGAAGACACGTCGCTCCAATTGACAGTAGAGAAATCGAAATTCATCACGCAATCACCTCCACTTCAAGACCCTGCGCCCGGAGAGAAGATAATGATTGCTCTACAGCACTTGTGTCGCCATCTAGACGAACGACCAATTGGCCGTAAGGAGTATCCTTCATCCGAGAGATCGTTCCCTGCAGTATCGCGAAGCTGACGCCCGCTTCCGTAAGGACACGATGCAGCACCGGCTCATACGTGACATCACCCAAATAGTTGATCTTCACAACACGGGAATGCTCAGCAGCCTGGCTCTTGAATGCCGCCCAAGGCTGAATATCCGCATCGCTGCGCTCTTCAAGAATGAATTCGCGTGTTACCGGATGCTGAGGCTTCAAGAACACGTCTACAACCTTGCCTGCCTCAGCAATCTTCCCGCCATGAATAACGGCAACTTTGTCGCATATCGCTTGGATGACGTGCATCTCATGGGTGATCAGCACGATCGTAATTCCGAACTTGCGGTTAATATCGAGCAGCAGCTCCAAGATCGCATTCGTCGTCTGCGGATCTAGCGCCGAGGTTGCTTCATCACAGAGCAGCACCTTCGGATCATTCGCAAGCGCACGCGCAATCCCTACGCGCTGCTTTTGTCCACCTGACAATTGAGCCGGGTATTTATGCTTGTGTTCTTCCAAACCAACAAGCCTAATCAACTCATTTACTTTCTTCTCTACTTTATCCTTGGATGTTCCCGCCAGGCGCATCGGAAATGCAATATTGTCATATACCGTTGCTGAACTGAGCAGGTTAAAATGCTGAAAAATCATCCCGATTTTGCGCCGCTGCTGCTGTAGCGCCGACTTCGACAGCTTCGTTAAGTTAACGCCGTCTACCTCAACTACGCCTGCCGTAGGCCGCTCAAGCAGGTTAATGCTGCGCAGCAGCGTACTCTTCCCTGCACCTGAATGGCCGATAATTCCATAAATCTCGCCAGATTCAACCGACAGACTCACATCATCCAGTGCCAGCAGCCCTTGCACCTTGCCGTTAGCACCATATTGCTTACTTATATGTTCCAACCGAATCAACGGAATCGTCACCTTCCTTCATGCTAGCCACATTCTAGAATAGATAGGCGCTACAGCCTTATCTTCATCTATTCGTATGCTGTATCCTCTCAATAACTGTCGCCAAATATACCACATTGCCTTGGCTGCCTTCACTTCTCCATTTTGGGGCCGCACGTTCATGCAAAAAGCCCCCTCTTGGCAGATGCCAAAAGGGGGCGAACGTTCGGTATTCTGTGAAGAAACCAGATGAAAAATCGACTCTCCCTTTCTTATCTGCCAGAACATTACGTTCTGAAGGAATTAGCACCATTGACATCTTGCAATCGCATAACTTATTGTTATGCATCCGGGTTGCAAGATCGGTTGCCGGGCTTCGCAGGGCCTGTCCCTCCGCCACTCTTGATAAGAAAACAGTTATGAAATTAAGTTGAGTATAATGCAGCAGGTGAAAGTTGTCAATTAACTTTTATTCCCTTTTCAATTCCATTACTTGACGGGAAGCAGTCGAAACACATGGATTAATGCGCCACACACCATCTCCAGACCATGCTGCAAATCTGCCACATTGGCCTGAATATCCTCAAGCTTAATTTTGTCATTCAAGCTGCGATGCCGCTGCCATAAATCATCCTGCATTTCTGGGTTCATATGATGAATCTCCATATTGCGTCGCTTGCGCAGCCGCTGAAGCGCATCTTCATGCTGCTCCTTCAATGCCAGCAGGGCATGTTCCAATTCAGGATGCTGTCCCTTGAAGCGCAATTGGCGAAGCACCGTAAAGTAAGAGAAATGATGCTTCACCCTCTCGGTCTCCAAGGACAGCACTGTATTCAGCATCGTTCCAAGCTTGTCCAAGATCGAGAACACGCGAATAAATCCATTTTTATAAAAATAGACGTACCGGTAATAATCATCCTGCTCCGATTCAGACATCTCGGCCTCATAATGCTTCGACACACGATCGGCGAACTTGTCAGACGCATATACGCTTTGTTCCAGTTCATCCAAGGAGGTCTTCAGTCCGACTGTCCATACTTCTATCTTGCGCCAGAAGTGATCGGGATCGCCTGTTCCCTCCATGCGACTGCGTATTGCTTCCAAATAGTTGTCCATCCCCGCCATTGCATCCTTCAACGTTCCGCTGTCAACACGGGGCGGCTCCCCGAACAAGCTGCGCAGCATGGAACTCACCCCCGCTTAATTCCGTTTGGGAAATAGTCTTTCCAACGGCGGTCGACCAATTCCACAATATCCTCACGCGGGAATAACTCATCTGGGTAGCCTGGCTTCATGCGGGCATCGATAACAATTGGCAATTTATACGAGAGATGGTGATTACGGACTTCCATTGCCGCGTATATATCTGATGCGGGGTTAAATCGCGTAAACACCGTCCACAAGAACGACAACTGCGTATTGGCAACCTGAGCGTCGTCAACGAGGAAGACGAGCGGCCACTTCGTCTCTTGTGCAGCAAGACGATGTAGCAATCGCTCCGCCAGCTGTGGTTCTGCTTCATACGAAGCACCTGACATTGTCAAGCAGCCACGGCAAAATACAGCCACATCGTTAATCTCATCGATCGGGCCTTCTTCGTACACGCCAGGCAATTCACGGACTACATCGCCCACGCCGAGCAATATCCCCTTGCTGCCATGGTTCAGCTTATGCCCCGTATAGTCAAGTGTGTCATGGGACGTATTATTAATCACGTACAGATCCGTCTCTGGCTTGAAGCGCTCTAGCACCGCTTCCGTAAGCTCTGCAAAGTTCTCTAAGTCAACCGGCTGATCCGTCAACATCAAGAACTTCGTCAAGCTGAGCTGCCCTTCGCCAAGAATACGGAAGCCAGACAGAAGCGCCTCACGAGAATAGCTCTCACGTACAACAGCTGCGGCAAGCGAGTGAACGCCTGTTTCTGGATATGGATGTACCTTGCGTACCGCCGGCATAACCATCGGGAACGCTGGCGACAACAATCTAACCAGATACTCGCCCAAATAGTAGTCTTCCTGACGCGGCTTGCCCACGATTGTAGCTGGGTAGATCGCATTCTTGCGATGGTACATGTGCTTCACATTCAGGAACGGGAACTCATGCGCCCATGAGTAATAGCCGTAGTGGTCGCCAAATGGCCCTTCCATGCGGCGCTCATGTGGTGGAACGTACCCTTGGACAACGAATTCTGCTTCCGCTGGGATGCGATGTCCTTCGAATCCGCTGTCTACCACTGGAAGACGCTCACCCATGACGAATGATGCCATCAACAGCTCAGGGAGCTTCTCCGGCAGTGGAGCGATCGCAGCCGCAATCAGCGCCGGCGGCCCGCCCACGATGACGGATACCGGAAGCGCTTCATTGCGCAGCTCAGCCTCATGATGATGGAGGCCGCCGCCCTTTTGAATTTGCCAATGCACACCTGTCGTGCTGTCATCGTAAATTTGAATTCGGTACATACCGAGATTGTGATCAGCGCTCTTCAGCTCCGGATGTTCGGTATAGACCAATGGAAGCGTAATAAATGGACCTCCGTCCAGCTGCCAGCTCGTCAATGCCGGCAAGCCCTGCATCGGCTTGTCTGTACGCTTCACCTGCATAATTGGAGCTTGCGAAGAAGATACATCCTTCATGCCAACCTTCATAAGGCTAAGGAGCTCTTTCACCGTCGAACGCTCTTGCCACAGCTTCTTCGGCGATGGAGGCATTAGACGGTTTACGGCCTCTACGCACTTATTCGCGAGCTGCTCAGGACGCGTTCCGAAGGCCATATCCACCCGGCGCATCGTACCGAACAGGTTCGTCGTCACTGCAAAGGGGCTGCCCTTCACATTGGTGAATAGAAGCGCAGGACCTCCCTCTTCAATGACGCGTCGATGAATTTCTGCAATTTCCAAATACGGATCAACTTCCGCTTCAATAACGACGAGGTCATTCTCACGCTTCAGCGTGTCGACAAAGTCGCGTATATTCGTAAATGACAACTACGAGCCCTCCTTGAAAAAAATAAGCGTATCTGTGTTGCTGTACATGAACAGTTACATGGATGCCGCAGGATGTCTGCAATAATTTGCGTTCACAAGCGGGCATTGATGACAAACGAAAACTTCCTCTTCTGTAGTATAGCTGTTTTTTTGATGAACCTAAAGCCTGACCAAGCAGACAACTTACGACATTATTACGACATTGTAAGATAGCCGTAAGCCGATTACATGGTACGAGCAGAATGTCTACAGGTATAATGAGGTCATCAAAGGGAACACATCAAAAATAATTGGAGGTAGAATGATATGAAAAACAACAATCAAGTTATCGTACGCAAGCCGTGGAATGTTCGCTGGTTGGCAGCAGCAAAGGCTGCTGCATCTATCGTATTGCTCGGTGCGCACTCGAATGAAACACAGCAAGTAAAGGAAGGCGCCTAATCCAATGAATGTTTCTCAGAGAAAAAGAAGCAGCTCGCTTGCCTCTCGTTGACAATCTCTATTGTCCAACAGTAAGCGATCTGCTTCTTTATTTATAACCACTGAATCCATTCTATAACTCAAACTCAATCTTCTTCGGTTCTTCTTACCACCATCACAGCCAGGAGAAACGATCCTTATTTTTGCCGCAGCTGCCAGACTCGGATGCTCATATAACAGAGTACACTGAACAGTCCACAAATCAATACCGTATGTAATAAGCTTGCAAATAGGAATAAGTCAGGATTCGTGATCGTACTCGCAACGACCGCGCCGCTTGCAATCTGTGCTGCACATAGGATAAGCGCCCAAATGCCGCACAACTGAATCTCGCGATTGTCCTTGTGTTTGTGGTAAGCAAAATGTGACATAATCGCGATTACAACAAATAATAGTGCTGCTGCCACACGATGCATGAAGGCAATTCCCGTCCCCCCCGACAGCTCCGGAATCAACTCCCCGTTGCACAGCGGCCAGCCCATGCATGCTCCTGAAGAGTCCGTGTGCCTAACAAATGCCCCTACGTATATTACGATATACGTATATAGAAGTGTGAACCATACCCCATACCGAAATTCTGCGCGAACGGAGTTTACAACAGATGTAGAATCGATGCCGCGTTCGTAGCGCCTTGCCACTACACTCATCATGAAGGAAGAAGCGAACGCCAGCAGCGAGAATCCGAAGTGAAGCGCCATAACAGGCGGAGACTGGGTAAAGACTACCGCAAGCGCTCCCATAATTGCTTGTATAATAGTAAATAATAAGGTGAGAGAAGAGTAATATAGAGCCTCACGATGATGCTTCGCATAGCGAAGAACGTAGATGAACAAGGCCAGAACAAGCAATCCTACAACACCCGTCACAGATCGGTGAGAGTATTCGATCATGGATTCGATCGTATATGCCGGAACAAACTTGCCATTGCATAGTGGCCAATCCGTGCCGCAGCCACTTCCGGAGCCTGTCTTCGTTACAAGCGCCCCGTTTAACACTACGATAAACATACCGATGCAAACCGCGTAAGATAACCGCCTCAATATCCGGTAGATGCTCGCGTTCACTAGTTTCACCTGACCCGTTGTTCAATTTTTTGCCATTACAAATTATGAAAACAGTTCCAATCGTCCTCCATTATACAAGATTTCCTAGCTGAGTGTACGGCTAAATTGTGACAAATATTACATCTTTCTTCTCTGAAATCGATCATCCAGCCCCCTTACCTCATGTACAAGATTGACTTCTAATTTCGGATTGCTTCAGCTGTAAATCGCTCTACATCCTTTCAAGGCAATAAAAAAACCGCCCCACCAGCGGGACGGTTCTCATATGTGCATCGAGTGACTATTCACTTATTATACAGCTGCAGAAACTGCAATTGCCCGATCAACGAACTGCTCGATTTCAGGACGAGTCTTGCGCAGCTTGTTGACGAAGCGAATGGTTTCCTTGCCGCCCTTGAAGGCTACGAAGCTTGGAATACCAAGAATGTGGTATTGCTGTGCAACATCAAGGAGCTTCTCCGAATCGATTTCAACGAACGTCACCTTACCTGCATAATTCGTCTCCAATTCAGGCATGAAAGGATCGATGAAGTGGCAATCTGGGCACCAGGATGTCTTAAATACCGCTACAACTGGCTCCTCTTGTGCAATGATCTCATTGAACCGCTCAACTGTTTCTATTCTTTCCATACACGCTTCACTCCCTACTAAGTTCACAGAATCTAACATGGAACTTCTCTTATCCAACATCCAGCAGATGTATTCTGATACTTCTGCTTTCTTGAACTTATAACATTTGGAGAATGGAAAAGTCAAACCCCACACATGAACGTCTACGGCTGTTTTTGGGCATACTATGAAGAAAATCAATGAAATCGGTCACGTATCGTCGTCTCGAAATGGAGGGGAACAATCGATGCTGTCCAATCTATCCAAGCGCATGCGCCACGCGATACAGCTGATGCGCCACTCGTTCGATACGGCATATAGTGTCGTACGTTCAACTTGGAATGAACTTTATCAACAACTCTTACAATGGCGGGAACGCCCGTCGTTTGATTGGAATCGCGCCGCAGCGAAACGTGCGGAAGAGCAGGCCAGTAGACTGCTGAACGAGAAAGTACGTCAGCAGGGTACAGTCAGCAGCTTTCGAGAGCGAGGAGATACGGAATTCTCAGCAGAGGAATGGCGGATCATCCGGCAAATTCAGAGCTCTGTTCGTACAGCCAATCGCAACAATATTACACGCACTGCAGCCTATGCGCGAATCTATCAGTCTTATCCAGAGCTGCATTGGGCCCTGCTCGCGCATATGGTCTCACGAAATGGCGGCTGGAGTATGACTGATTTGCAGGGAGAATGGCTACCCCGCATTATGAGTGCGAACCATAGATTGTGGACCTACCGAGTGCTGGAACGATCAAATGCACTCATATTCCATGATGCCTATCCGCAGCTGCTGCTGTATGCAGCCAGCCGCCGAGCCGGCAAAAGCCTGTTCCATCTGCTTCCTGCTTTTGGCGTATCTGCCTTCATGACCCCATTCTGGGACGGCTTCTGGGTACAGCAGACAAGTTCGCTGCTCACGACAGCACTTATTATTAACGAACAGAACGTCATTGAAGGCAGAGTCATGCGCAATCCCACCTACCGGGCGCATGTGCTTAATGAATGGGATTTCCAATTGCATGGTTGGCTGCAGATGAATCAAGTCATTTTCCCGCTTGGTGTCCCATCTCCACGAGAGGAAGAAGCGATTCCGCTCGTTGGGCTTAATTTAGAGAACTTTACTGACTTGGATGAACGCATAGCGTTCGGAGAGAAGCTGTATGCGCTGCTGTTCCATACGCCCCATATTTATAATCATGCTGTTCGTTTCATGCGCGCGGCCCCTCATACGGGATCGAGAGCAGACTATTGGCCGCACCGCTTTGTGAAGCAGGCGATCCCGCCCGATCGAACCGAACTTTCTGTTACATACCGCGCCTACAGTCCAGCCTTAACTGATGTCTGGAAGGACGAGCCGGCACGGCAAATTGAAGAAGGCGATTGGTTCATAGATGAGCGAATGTATCGGCATCTCCAGCCGATTTCAGCTCCGCTGCAGGCTGACATGACCAGCTCTCATGATCGGTTGTGGAGAGAGACTGCCTCGCTCGCTGGGTTCATTCATCCGAGCAAGGGATAACGAAGCAGATATATAGGATTGCAGTCAAAGAAGGACACTTCTCCAGTAAGTGTCCTTCTTCATTCAGCCTGCCGATTCCATGTATTCATCCGGCTTAATGCCTTCATATCGTGTAAACGCACGTTTGAACGAATATACGTTTTCGTAGCCTACTCGGCGTGCGATGTCATCAATGCCGCATTTCTTTTCTCGCAGCAATTCCTTAGCCATTTCAATGCGAAGCCGGCATAAATAATCGTAGAAATTGATTCCGGTGACTTCCTTAAATAGTTTAGACGCCTTGGAGACCGACATCTGGAAGATTTCAGCAAGCTGTTTTAAGGATACGTCGGCACTCGTATAATTTTGGTTTACGTACTGCAGCAACTGACTTCCAGCTTCAATCGTCGATGACGTATTGGAATACCGATTTCGCTCGCATAGTAACGTTCCCACTTCAAACACATAGCCCCACATTTCCTCCGTATTTCTGCCCTTTGCTCTATTGGCAAATTGTTTCGCGTAAATGCCCGTATCGAGATTGAGCTCATGCAGCACTCTTAGCAGCGTTTCCATCAATAATGAAACGAGCTTGATCGTACTTGCCTCAGACAGGTTTCGTTTCCCGTTTTCCGCGCTGATTTCATAAAGAATCTGCATCGAGGTATCTAGGTTCCCTATTTTCAAGTTATTAATCAACTGAACCTCCCAATCTGTCGGATAATAATAGTCAACGATGCTTGGAATGGTCTCCTCCGGCACGACCTGTAGATGTTCCCGTGAAAACAACGTATACTGCAAACTTTCATTAGCCGTATAGTACGACTTACTAATGCCAACGAGCCCCTTCTCCATCGTTCCATACAGGACAAAAGGCTGGAAACCACATGTATGTTCAATTTCTTCCGTAATTCCGGCAGCAATTTGTTCCATCATGCCATCTTCTCCAAATCGGTTTGTGGAGGATAGGATCAAAGCTTTGTCCGCATTCGTCACTTCGAATAGCTCATAGTCCAGCCGATGACAACTCATTACTTTTTCGATGATTACCATCGTCATCATTTCGATTTTCCTGATCTTATCCAGATCGGAAAAATCACGGATGGCATGAAAGCTGATCAACATCGTGCAATAATGCATTTCCTCGGTATAGCCGATACCGAATTTCTTCAACCCGTTCAAGTGCTGATCATCGGCGAAATACCCTTTAAGCAGCTGGAGGAACAAATTCGACTTCGCCGCTTTTTCGTAGTCCTGCATAGATTGCTGAAGCACCTGATTTTCACTCAACAGCCGGTCGAACGATTCCTCAATGTAATTGTATTCAGAGCCGGATACGGGACTATTTTTACCCTCCTCGTAACGAATCCCTGCGGAGAGCTTGTGAAGCAAGGTTCCTAGAGGTCGGTAACTGACCTTGGCCAGCACAAAAGCCGACAACGTGCCGACCGCAATGGAGATCAAGATAGCCAGCAGTGAACTGAATAAGTTATTGATACCGATGACACTGTTATCGAAGTAAGAGATTTTATATTGCAGACTGCTCTCTTGGGAAGGCACAACAAGCTCATAGGTCTGCTCATTTTCCTGAACCCCGTTATCCGGATTCCGGCTCTGCTTGAAAATAGGCGTCCCATGTGTCGTAATTAAGATGTCTTTGGATTCCACACTCCCGAAACGACGCATGTATTCCGAGAAGTAATCGCTGTCAATAAATAGAGCCAGTACCGCCCGCGGGTGATTGACCACCTCCAGACTTTGAAGGACAGGAATAACCCTCTTACTGCTGCCCCACAAATTGACCGTTGCTGGCGCCATTACTTTGAAATACTGTTGCTCCCGAAGAGCGCTTTGCATCATTTGCCGTGTATCTCCATCAAATACAGCAATATTAGAGAAGAAGTGGTCTTCCGAAAATGTCCCCCATGTCGATAACATCTGTTGTTTATCTGGAAAAATGACTGTGCCGAAAGATAGTACATTTGTAGAGTTAATTGAATTTTCGAAATTCCTTCGGATTTCGAGCATCTTCAACAAATCAAATTCATCATCATAAACATCCGTATTCTGCATCATCTTCCGAAGCCATGATTCAATGCTAATCATCTTCGCAATATTTTTGAGCTCACTTAATTTATTGTCCACAACCGCCGCAATCCGATTTGCATCCGATACATGCTTCTCATGCAGCTTCTGACGCTCCTCCATGATGTTCCGCTGTACATTTAAGGTGCTGAATACGATGATGGGGATGATCAAGATCGCAGTATAGGATAGAAAGATCTTTCGAAACGTCCCGCTCCCAAAGCTCCAATGTCGCATAGTCTGCACCTCCTTCGGTTTGAAGACCACATTGCATAATGAAGCAATATGAAGAAAACGGCGAACTCCTCTATGGAAGCCGAGGAGAACGCCAATTTTCCGTATTATTGATGCAATGTTATTGGATGCTGTTGTATCTATCGAGCAGCTGCTGATCGATTTCCATTAATTCATCAAGTCCGAGCTTCTTCAGTTCGGAGATATATTGATCCCAATCGTCAAGCGATTTTTGGCCTAGAGCAAGCTTGGTCGCAAGCTCCTGAGAATACGTAGTCAAGTTGGTTAAAATTTTTGTTTTCTTCTCGAGCTGCTGATCATCAGGAATGGCCAGATAGTTCAGGTTCATATTCACAAAATATGGTTTGTAATTCAAAATATTCAGTTCATGATCAGCTTTTGCTTTGGGCACACCAGAGAGCTCGAATTCGAGATTGGCGAATTGAATACGTGGAAAAACCGTGTCCCCGAATAACGGACGCCCAGTAATTTGACCCGATTTAGCCAACTCTTCGTCTGAGCCATTATTAATAAATACCTTCGCGCCGTTGCTGTCCTTCTTGTAAGTTTGCCCTTCGATTCCCCAATACAGAAGATCTGCATATTTTTCCGAGTAAATCGTATCGAAAAACTTGATGGCTGCTTCCACGTCTTTGCAATCTTTTGTAATTGCATACTTCTGCCACACAAGGAATGGAGGTTCCAACTGTGCTGCCGGAGTGATACCGTCGACCGCCTTGAGCGGCATCAATGGGAGGAACTCCCCTCCACCGTTAATGGTAGGCTCCTGATAAGTTTCCAGATTATAATCACTCAATGAAGCAACCTGGTTTTCTGTCATTTTTTGTTGCTTTTGCTCCCCTGTTGCCCCAATCAGGCTTGTGTCGAGAATGCCCTCTTTCGTTAACTGCTGCAAGTAGCGGAAGTAATCTTTAATTCCGTCTTGATACCAAGGGGATACTACCTTTTTGTTCTCAACATCTATTGCCGTGATATCTGTACCAAGCCCGAACCATTGCGCGATAGCGCCTTCAAATTTGCTTGGATCGTATACGAGCACTTCGTTTTGCTTGCCGTCTCCGTTGGCATCCTTCTCCCGGAACGTCTTCAATGTTTGCAAATATTCTGCAGCTGTGTTAGGAACCGGGAGCTTCAGCTTATCAAGCCAGTCTTTACGAAGCAGCATCGTCAATGCAACCGGAGCTGGTGTTTTTTCCTGATATGTTTTTTTATGAAGATTGCTGAACCAGTACATTTTGCCGTCAGGCGATGTTGTCGTCTTTTTGGCGTATGGGAATTCTTCATTGTACATTTTCTTAATGTTGCCGTTGCTGTACTTCTCGATCAGAGGATTCAGATCAAGCAGGACACCCTGCTTCGCCAAATTCAACACCGTCGTGTTATCTAGTGCCGAA
Organism: Paenibacillus sp. KS1; assembly: GCF_001680695.1. Taxonomy (NCBI): domain Bacteria; kingdom Bacillati; phylum Bacillota; class Bacilli; order Caryophanales; family Paenibacillaceae; genus Paenibacillus; species Paenibacillus sp. KS1. Next base: position 43,011 of record NZ_MAIS01000007.1, read on the forward strand.
ATGTTCACGATGTCAGGAAGTGAGGAACCAGATGCCATTCTCGTTTGAACGACCACTTTATATTGCTCGCCTGGAACCATCTCGTAGTCCAATTGCAAACCGGCATCTGTGAGCATCTTATCGACTTCTTTCCATACCGGATATTTTTCTCTCTCATCGAATTTGATATATTTGTTCGAACCTTGCGGCCCGAGCAGTTTCAACTTTTTGACTTCGGCAGAAGCAGATCCTCCCGCTTCCTCCTTCTTGTTATCACCGCTGTTGGCGCTGTTACTGGAGGTGCTGCATGCCGTGATCGACCCAATCACGAGAATTGCCGTTAATACGGAGATCAGTGTTCTTTTCCATTGTTTCATTTTTAGATTCCCCCTCGAATCGATAAAAACGAATTTCAAAATGATTTCACCGAAATCTGGCCCTTGTAGCTGAAATGCTAGAATCTTATCCCAAGATATATTGTAAACGCTTTCAATCTGTAAAAAACATTCTTTATAGTCCAGACCGCAATGCCCTTCGACGTTAATTCGATCTGTTCCCTCAAAGAGTATAGTCCTACTCTTTTAAAGAACCAAGAAGCGCTCCCTTGATGAAATACTTTTGAAAAAATGGATACGTAAATATGACAGGCAATGCCGTAAAAACGATAATCGCGTATTTTAACTGGATGTTGGTCAACATGTTCGCCACCGCATTTTTGGTATCTTCCAGCGATAACATCTTTAGATCCACCGACTGTTGAACGACGACACGGTATAGATACATTTGCAGCGGATGAAGCTTTTCGTTCGGCAGATAGACAAGCGCGTCGAACCAGCTGTTCCAAATGCCGACAATCGAATAAATCGCAATAACGGCAAGAATCGGCTTAGAAATCGGCAATATAATCTTAAACAGCAGCTGCAGATGGGAGGCCCCGTCGATAAAAGCAGATTCCTTCAGACCATCTGGAATCGTCATAAAAAACGTCCTGACGAGGATAATATTCCAAATACTGACCATCCCGGGGATAATAACTGCAAACATGGTATTGTACATCCCGAGCTTATTCACGAGCAGGTAGGAGGGAATTAATCCACCCCCGAAATACATCGGAATTAGTAGAAATACAACGATCCATTTTCGCCCCTTCAGATTGCGCACCGTTAACGGGTATGCACCCAATACAGCCATTAAGCAGTTCAAAAGCGTGCCTGCGACGACGTAAATCAAAGTGTTCGAATACGCCCACCACATTTTCGCATCTCTTACGATCAATTCATATGAGCTTAGGTTAAAGCCTTTCGGAAACCAAACAACATTCATGGCGGCTACTTCCGAAGGCGAACTGATCGACATGATGATGACGAAATAAAACGGATACAGGGTGATTAAGCAAATGACGAGCGCGATCGCGTACAAGATAATGTCGACCACGACAGAGCCTTCCCTGATCTTGTTCGGATTTTTCCTGACCGAGGCCATTGTACTCCTCCTTACCACAAGGCATAATCTGAATATTTACGGCTTAGCGTATTTGCGAAATACAGCAGCGTGAAGTTGATGACCGATATGAACAGCCCAACTGCCGTTCCTAAGCTGAATTGTCCGCCAAGCAAGCCATCGCGGTACAAATAGGTGCCAATGACATCCGCCGTTTCATATACCATTGGGTTGTAGATCAACAAAATAAACTCGCTGTTCGCTGAAAACAGACTGCCAATCGCGAATATAAGCAGGAATAAGATGGTCGGACGAATGGATGGCAACGAAATATGGAGGATTTGTTTAAAGCGGTTGGCTCCGTCCATCTTGGCAGCTTCGTATAAATGAGGATCAACAGAGGACATGGCTGCCAAATACAAAATACTGCTCCAGCCAAATGATTTCCATATGCTCGTAATCGTATAAATGGCCGGAAAATACCCCGCTTCCGTGTTTATCGCGACCGGTGCCCCGCCGAACATCTTCACGATGGTATTAATGATTCCATCTGTATTAATGAATGACAACACCATGCCCGCAACGACGACGTTTGAAATAAAGTGAGGCAAGTAGCTTGCGGTCTGTACGTACTTCTTGAAGATGCCATTCTTCAGTTCGTTAAGCAATACCGCAAACAGAATGGGCACCCAGAAGCCAAACAACAGAAAATAAAAGCTGAGCGAGAACGTATTACGCATCAATCTTCCAAAATACGGACCATTAAAAAATTCAATAAAGTGTTTAAAACCTACCCAATTCGTATCTGTAAATGAGAAAAAAGGTTTTCCCGGGAAATAATCTTGAAATGCGATGATTATCCCGTACATCGGAATATAGCTGAAAATAAAAATATGAAGTAGCACGGGAAGCATTATAAGGTAGAGTTGAGCATTTTCACGCAAGTGAAATGATCGGCGTCCCCCCGGTTGACTGTTCGTCTTCATGATCTTCCCCTTTCCATATCGATTGCGGTAATTTTTGGGCCCCTTCCGCAATTTCATGATAATCTCGCCCGGTTTTGTAAGGCAAGCAACATTTTTTGATAGCGCTCACAATATTTTCGCTGCCTTGAAAATCACCTCGAACAGCCATTGCAGACGCAGGTGATGGAGGCGAAGCAGCAATAAAACAAAAGGTCGAGTTAGGGTACCAACGTCCCCCTTACTCGACCTTTCACATTACCAGTTATCATCTTACAGGCAGTAAATCAGCCTCAGCTTATGAGACAGTCTCTATAACAGTCCCTATCGGAACAGATCCTCTCCCATCCGATTCAGCTGTGTACTGATGCGAGGCACGATGTCCATATTGGCTAGAATGTCTGCTTCCAGCGATAGTCCCTGTGCCATCTCGATAAGTTCTAGTTCCCCTGCATACAGACGGAATACTGCGCGCTCTGTCACATACAGCACTTCGATGCCACGTCGCTGTGCATAATCTGCGCAGAAGGTGAGTTGCTCTACCTGCCGAACGAACTTCCGGAAGCGTCCCTCTTGAAGGATGCGGAGGCCCCTATCAGCCATCTCCATCTTCAGACCGCCAGCCGTAAAGGTGGAGCAGAAGACAAGCTTCTTCGCATTTTGGCTTATATTAATGAAGCCGCCGCAGCCTGTCAGCTTGCCGCCGTACAGACTCACATTCACGTCTCCTCTGCCGTCTGCCTCTGCCATCCCCAGACAAGCAACATCAATCCCTCCTCCATCGAAGAAGTCGAATTGAGCTGGCTGATCAAGAATAGCCTCCGCAAACGCAGATGCGCCGAAGCTTAACCCGCGTGCAGGTATGCCACCAACAGGGCCGGATTCAAGCAGCAGCGTCATATCTGTTCGTCCCGCTTCAAGTGCTGCATATCCAACTCCCTCAGGCAGTCCGATACCGAGATTAACAACACTGTGGGAGGGGATTTCCTTAAGGGCTCGCCGTGCAATGACTAGCCGCTCATCTCTTGCCATTGGAGGCACATATGCGGCGGACGATTCCTGCTGTATCTCCCCAGCATATGCGGGGTTGTATACCTCTGCGAACGTCATTGTATGCTCCTCTGGCCTAGCGACAACGACAGCATCGACCAGCATGCCTGGGATGACTACCTGCTTCGAATGCATGGTTCCGTGCGGCACGATGCGCTCTACCTGCGCAATTACAATTCCTCCGCTGTTCCTCGCTGCTTGAGCAAGTGCCAGCATTTCTAATGTTACTGCCTCTCGCTCCATGGAGATATTGCCGCGCTCATCAGCAGTCGTGCCGCGCACGAAAGCGCAATGAATTGGAAAAGCTCGATAATAGAGCTGCTCTCGGCCTCCAAGCTGCACCAGCTCTACAAGCTCTTCCACCGTGCTTGCATTCAGCCTGCCCCCTCCATTCCTCGGGTCGACAAAGGTATGAAGGCCGACATGGGTCAATGTCCCCGATCGGCCTGCAGCAATATCACGATAGAGATGTACAATCACACCCTGCGGAAAATTGTAGGCTTCTATCCGGTTATCGAGCGCAAGCGCACCCAAACGCGGAGCAAGTCCCCAATGCCCTCCAATGACCCGCTTCACCATGCCTTCATATGCAAGATGGTTCACGCCGCGAACAACGCCATCCCCTTGTCCGGCTGCATACACAACTGTAAGCCCTGTCGGCGCCGCCTCTTTCAAGAAACGGCGCTCCAACGCTGACGTAAGCGCTTCTGGGTGAGCACATCCAACGAAGCCTCCCACAGCAACCGTTGCATCATTCGCAATAAGCGCCACCGCTTCATCCGCGCTCATAACCTGAGCGCAGCGGCGCAGGACAAGCGGTTGATTCAGCCGCTGATCGAATCGGCTATCCACTGTGCTGTGACGAGCATCTAGTCCATTCAAATGGACAACCCTCCGTTCACTTCCAGCACTGTTCCATTTATATAATCAGCTGCATCCGAAGCGAGGAATAAATACGCTTGTGCAACTTCATCCGGCCGTCCTAATCGGCGCAGCGGTACTTTTTCACGCATGCTGTCAATAATCTTGTCCGGCATCTTGGCCACCATCTCTGTTGCGATGAAGCCTGGGGCAACCGCGTTCACACAGATCCCCTTGTATCCTAGCTCCCGAGCCCATGTACGCGTCATGCCAATGACGCCTGCTTTGGTCGCAGCATAGTTCGTCTGTCCAATATTGCCTTGAACGCCAACAATCGATGAAGTATTAATGATTTTACCCTTGCCTTGCGCCGCCATATAAGGAGCTGCAAGACGCGTGCATAGAAACACTCCATTCAAGTTCACATTGATTACATCCTGCCATTGCTCTGGGGTCATCTTCAGCAGCATTGCATCACGTGTAATTCCAGCATTGTTGATCAGAATGTCGATACCGCTAAATGTTGCAACCGTCTGCTCCATCAGTTGCCGCACGCTTTCTTCATCCGCTACATTCGTCTTCACGAATAACGCGCGATCACGCTGTTCACTTGCCAGCTCATCGATCACTTGCTGTCCCGCCGTCTCATTGAAGTCAGCGATGACAACATTCGCCTCTGCCTCAAGAAACAAGTGTACCGCTGCAAGCCCTATGCCGCTTGCTCCGCCTGTAATGATTGCCGTTTTCCCTGTAAGCTTCATCGTCATCGTCATCGTCTTCCCCTGTCTCCCTTCAATCTGTATGGCCGGCCGATGCAGTTGACCCGCTAGGAGCTGCTTCTGATGAATCTCTCCCCAAGAAGGACTCAATTGCATCCAGCAGCTGCGGAAGATCGTCAACTAACGGTGAGTGACCGCATCCTGTCAATGGAACGAACTCCGCAATGTCTCCCAGATCGGCCAGCGTCTCTCTCGTCATCGCCTCAGTAATAACTAAATCCTGCATGCCCCGCAGAACCAAAACGGGGGCTTTAATTCGTTTCACAGCCCCGCTTCCCGGAGATGCTTCATGATCAAATACACTCACGTTAAACGTGTTCAGCGCATGATACACATCCATCAGATTTCGTTGCGTCAAAATATCGTCTATATAGGTTTCGTATCTTGCCTCTTCCGGTTGATTCCGATCATAGATAACGGCCTCATACAATTGCTTCATAAACCGGCGATCCCGACGTATGTTTGCCGATTCGATGAGGGTATTGCGAGCCAATGATCGAATACCTTCTATTGTCGTAATCCGGCGCGTAACATCTGGCAAACCATCCGATCCGTCCTCATAGAATGGATATCCACGAGTCGAGACGCTTGCCAACAGCACTAGCCGCTTTACCTCATCAGGATAAGCGGCAGTATACTCCATTGCCACCCCGCCACCAGTCGACCAGCCAATGAGGGTAAAACGAGTTAGACCGAGTAAATCGACCCATTGCTTCACATCTGCAGTGAAATCAGACAAGGACTCAATCGGCGTATGATAGGTAGAAATACCAAATCCCCGCAGGTCGACCGCATACAGCTTATACCGAGCATCCATCTGTTCCAGCACGACGTCCCAATGACAGGACGAATTCATGTTGCCATGAATCAGCACAACTACCTCATCGCCGCCATCACGTTCACGGTATCCGAGTGTTTCCCCATTTGGCAATTCAACGGATTTTACATGAATCTTCATGCTTCATCCCCCCATCTTAAGGTGAGAGCTCCCCACGCATATCCGATGCCCGCAGCTGCCAATACAACAATGCTGCCCGGTTGAATTAATTTCCGATTTACGCCTAATTCAATACATAGAATCGGATCAAATTGACCGATATGTCCGTAGTCCTCCAAATAAACGGAACGTTCTTCGGGAATCCCCAAGGAACGCAGCACGAATTCATGTGCAGATCGTTTCATATGAAGCAAGCCGATAAAATCAATATTCGAGATCGTATATCCACTACCCTGAATAGCTTGTTCCACCACCTGAGTGAATCGCTGCATCGACACCGCATCCAGTCGCGACTTCATCCGTTCTGGATCTGGGACTCGGAAGCAAGCCTGACCTTGCGCCAATAGCTCAGCCGTCAATGGCTCCTTCGTTCCCCCTGCTTGAATGATGACATCCTGCGCAAATGATCCATCCGTAATAATTGCTGAATCCAGCACCTCTGGATACGAAGGACCCGCCCCACGCTGGAGCAGCATCGCTCCGCCGCCAGCACCCAAGTTCGCCATGAAGCGAGTGTTCGGGTCCGTTAAGTCAATCAGGTCGCCGTTGCGGATAGCCACCAGCAAGCAGCACAGTGCGAATACGAGCATCCCCCAACATCATCGACTTCGCTGTCTGAGCGGCCATAATTGCCGTACAGCATCGGGAGCCCATATCGAAACCCCACGCATTTACAGCTCCAATCTCATGCTGCAGTTGAAGAGCCGCCGTCCATACCGGGTATTCCTTGTATTCTTCACCGATATATATAATGAGATCAATTTCCTCAGGCGCGATCTGGGCACGACGAATCGCTTCCTTCGCTGCTGCAACCCCCATCGCGCAGGGATGATCATCAGGCCCTGGTACAGGCTTCTGCCGGACGCCCAGCTTCGACTCCACAATATGCTGAGGAATGCCTGATGCTTCTGCAATATCGCTGCTAGTCATTTTCGGTTCAGGGATATAAGTTCCTACGGACAACAGACGGACGATCGACTGCTCATTCTTTTCTCTTTCATTCATTCCGTTCTCGTTCATACACGTCATTCCCCCGCTTCATCATCAGCTGCATATAGCCAACCGCTTCCTCCCATGAAGCAACGGTCTGCTCTTCCTGGCCCTGTACATAGGTAATTCGGATTCGCCAATCGTCCAAACCCTCGGTCTCCTGCCGTATCCGGCAGCGGACGACAAAGGAACCGACCACAGAGGTATCCTCAACCAAATGATGTCGATTGTACTGATTTCGACTGTCATGAGCCTCCAAGTGCACATCCTCATCCAAGTGTTCCACAGCCGAGTCCTTCTGCCTGCGAGAAGTCATCCTGCCTCCTCCTTCCCATGCCGAGATGCTGTCTCTGTAGGAGACGAAGAGGTTCTCCTTCCTCTCCGCTTCATCCACCACAATCGGAGCGTTCCGGTTATGCCTGCTGGGAAGACGAGCACGACGACAATATAGAGAAGGCCAAAGAAAATAATCCATCTCTCGAATATGGGGTGGAACTTAGCCAGCTCAGTTAGGCCATGGTGCGCCCATTCAATAATCGCTGAGCCAATAATCGCCCCGAATAGCGTCCCAACGCCGCCAATAATCGTCATCAGAAGCGCGTTCAAGGTCATATCCATCGCGAACACCGTCGTATTGACGAATCGCAGTGTCAGCACATACATTGAGCCGCTAATGCTGGCGACTACACCTGCGACTACACTTGCAAACACCTTGTAGTGGATGATCTCATAGCCGAGCGAAGCGGTTCGCTGCTCGTTTTCACGTATCGCCATCAACACACGACCGACGGGGGATTGCGTGAATCTTCTTAGCAGCATATAGATGACAACCATCACAGCGAGCGATACCATGTACAGCACCGTCCGATCCTTTAGCTCCGAGGGAATCGGGAACGTGAAGCCGTCATTTCCTCGCGTCAGAGACCTCCACTTCTCCGCCAAGACAAGCAGTAATCCGGAAAAGGCCAACGTAAGCATTGCGTAAAAGTGATTCTTCAAACGCAAAGACAACATGCCTACCAGATAGCTGAGCAGCGCCGACAAAATCACACCTGCTGCAATCGACAGCAGCAAGACTCCGATGTTAGCCCCCATCCGATCGAGCATGACACCAGTTGCGTACGCACCAATACCGAAGAACATACAATGACCGAATGAGACAATGCCTGTATAACCGAGCAAAATGTCGTAACTCATCGCAAAAACAGCGAAGATGCAAATTTGCGTCATAATAATGAGGAAGCTGCGCGAGTCATTGATCCACGGCAGCACGGCAAGTCCAATGACGAGCAGAAGGAACCATTTCGTTCCGATGTTTATATGTCTCATTACGCTCCCCCCTTCGCCCCGAACAAGCCTGAAGGCTTAATGAGAAGGACAACCACCATCAACAGCATATTGCCTGCAAGCGACAAGTCCGGCACATAATAGGCCATAAATGCTCCCGACAAGCCAACTAACAGTGCAGCCAGTACAGAGCCTTGGATGCTCCCCATGCCGCCAATGACAACGACGATGAAGGCAAGAATGGCAAATTGCATGCCCATTTCGGCAAATATCACTCCTGAGTATGGAGCAAGCAGTACGCCTCCCAGTGCCGCCAGACCTGCCCCAACCATAAATACAAGCGTAAATACACGCCGAATCGGAATGCCTAGCGCTTGAACCATTTCCGGATTCATAACGCCTGCGCGCACGATTAGACCAATCTTCGTACGCTTCAATATGAACAATAATCCGCCGTACACGAGCGCACCAATTACGATGATGAAGATTCGGTATTTAATTAGAATCACTCCGCCAACTTCCCAGCTTCCGCTGAGTATAGGCGGGGCATCCGCCTTAAGTGGATTCGGGCCGAATACAACTTTGAGCAATTCACTTAACACGAGCATAACGCCTAGCGTGACCAGAATCTGCTGCACATGATTGCCGTACACGGGCCGAATGACAATGCGTTCCATCATGAAGCCAAGCAGCATTCCAACAAGAATTGCTCCCACAATCGCCAAGACGAATGAGCCCGTTGCCGCATACAACCACACCCCGCTATAGGCACCCCAGGCAAACAAGCCGCCGTGCGCGAAGTTGAGCACGCTCATAAGCCCGAATATAAGTGTCAGCCCCGACGCGAGCAGGAAGACGAGCATTCCGGTCGCAAGCCCATTAACAATCAGATTGATGAACCCGTTCAATACATACTCCCTCCTCTTTGGCGCATCGGTTATGCAATGCCCAAATACTTCCGCCGTGTCTCCTCGTCATAACGCAGTTCATCCATCGTTCCTGCCTTCACGACGCGCCCTTCGTCCATCATGTAGTACGCGCTTCCAATGCGGCTCGCCATAAGGAAGTTCTGCTCAACTAGTAGCACGGTCGTTTTCTCCTTCATCTGCTGGATAGCTTCCATCAGCTTCTCCACCATAATCGGGGCAAGACCTTTGCTAGGTTCATCGATGAGGAGCAATTCATTGTCGTTCACATATGCCCGGGAGATCGCCAGCATCTGCTTCTGCCCTCCGCTCAAGAGTCCACTCTTGCGGTTCCAGAAGCGGCGCAGATCTGGGAACAGCTCCATTGTCCATTCCAGCCGAGCAGCAGCCTCTTCGCTATTCCCTCTCATCGCAATACGCATCGTTTCTCCTACCGTTAGATCAGTGAAAATTCCCTGATCCTCTGGAACATAACCGACCCCTTTACGAGCAATAAGATGCGTCGGAAGCTGATCCAATCGTTCTCCCTTATAGTGGATTTCTCCCTTGGATGCCGGATTCAATCCCATAATGGAACGCAGTGTCGTCGTCTTGCCCGCCCCATTGCGGCCAAGCAGTACGGTAATCCCACCAGCCTTCACTTGGAAGGTGACCCCTTGCAAAATGTGAAACTGTCCGATATACGTTTCAATTTCATTCACCTGCAGCAGTGTCATCATACAACCCTCCCAAGTAAGCAGACTGTACCAATTCATTATTCATAATCTCATCCGGATGACCATCTGCAAGCAGCTTCCCATTAAACAGAACGGCGATCGTATCGGATAAATCCAGAACCATCTCCATCTTGTGCTCAATCAGTAATATCGTTCGATCTTTGGCATCCTTCACCCGACGGATCACTTCCATAATCGCTGGAACCTCTTCCACCGATATGCCAGCCGTCGGTTCATCGAGCAGAAGAAGCGACGGCTGGAGCGCTAGCAGCATCGCTAGCTCCAGCTTGCGCTTCTCTCCATGCGCCAAGTGCTTCGCTGTAGCACTGCCTCTTCTTCCAAGCAGCACCATATCGAGCCAATGCTCCGCTTCTTCTTCAAACTGACGATACGCTCGCAGTGATCGATACCAATTCATGCGAACACCATGTCTGGATTGGACAGCAAGCCGTACATTCTCCATCACCGTCAGATTGGGGAATACATTCGTGATCTGAAAGGATCGCCCCATCCCAAGCCTTGTCCGTTCGAATGGGGGCAGCAACGTCACGTCGCGCCCCTCGAATTGGACCTGGCCAGAAGTTGGCCGCAGCTCGCCGCTTAACAAGTTGAACAAGGTCGTCTTACCTGCACCATTTGGGCCAATGATTGACTTGAAGCGATTTCGCTCAACGGTGAGGTTCACTTCCTGTACTGCGATATGTCCGCCGAACGCAATCGTCAAATCTGTTGTGCTCAAAATTTTATCCACCGCTTGGGACGAATGGGAGCGGCGAGCTCTATTCGTCCCCTGTTCAATCGGCAGCGACTCGGCCGTCCTGAGGTTGTTCTCCGCTCCGCTCATGTCCCGACCTCCTAGTTAACGTTTGTTGCGAATCGGCGGTGCCGTCTCTTCTGGCGACAGTTCACGGATAAGTACAGGAACCGGATAATCGGTACCATCCTTCTTCTCCAGCTTCACCGCATACATCGTCTGCAGTGCTTGATGATCCTCCGCTCGGAACGTCATCTTGCCCTTCGGCGCATCAAATGTCATTCCTTCCATCGCTGCAATCAGCTTGTCGGCAGTCGTATCCCCGCCCGTCTTCTTCACGGCTTCCACGATCGCAATCGCTGCTGACATGCCTCCAGGTGTGAACAAATCTGGCAAATCTCCATTGAATCGCTTCGTATGTTCTTCTACGAGCCATTTATTCACATCATTGCTCGGAAGTGAATGGTAGTACACCGAGAAGCCTTCCATCCCCTCCAGCTCCTGCATTGTCTTCAGAGCTGCGATATCCGGAGCTCCAGTAGACAGTTTGATGCCTTGCTCCGTTACCTTCATATCCTTGAGCTGCTTCCACGGCGTGTTCGCCCCCGCCCATACTACGAACAAGTAATCCGGTTTTGCACTTACAATTTTCTGAATGTTCGCGGTAAAATCCGTTGCTGTAGCGTCCGCGTACTGCTCTTCTACAATTTCCGCACCAAGCTTGATCGCTGCTTCCTTGAATGCCTTAATGCCATCGCGGCCGAACGCGCCATCCGGTGCGAACGTTGCAATCTTAACACCCTGCTTCGCTATCGCCGCCGCGCCTGCAACCGCGTCCTGCGAGGAATTGCGTGCAGTGCGGAATACGTATTTGTTCCACAACTCGCCTGTAATGCTATCCGCAACAGCTGGCTCGACGACCATAATCTTCTCGTATTCCTCAGCAAGCGGAAGAACCGCTAATGTATCCCCTGAGCTGGATGAACCAACAAGGAAATCAACCTTATCGGTTTCAAGCAGCTTGGTTGCCTTCTTAACGGCTACGTCCGGCTTCGTTTCCGTATCTTCTACAATGAATTCAACTGGCCGTCCATCAATCGTCTTCGTACCTTGTGTGGCATAGTCGATGCCAAGCTCGAATCCGCGAACCGTCTGTTTGCCGTAACTCTCAAGCGCCCCCGACATGGAAGCAAGCACTCCGATCTTGATTGGCGTCTTATCTCCATCGGACGATTTCTTCTCTTCCGTTTGATTATTCTTGTTCTCTGTCGATGCTGCACCATTGTTCTCTTGCTTCGCGGAGTTCCCTCCCGCATCACTTCCACTGCTTCCACAAGCAGCTGTCAGCAGCAGGAGCAAGGACATGAAGCTGAGCAGCAATAGTCTTGACATCTGTATGCGAACCGCCCGTTGCTTATCATGGCTGCGATGCAATTGTTGCTTCTGATTGCTTGTTTCACGAATAAATAACTGTGTCATAGACACCAAAAACCCCCTTACGAATCATTTCCCATTCATCATAAGAGGGTATAGTTACAAATGAGTTGCATCGGTTAGGAAGCCGCAGCACGACATACTGCCAGCTTAATCAACAGATAAGCAAGCAACATTCCGCAGCAGTACCCTCTTACTCGTCATCACTCAGCATTACACTCGATATGTCCCGAACAAGTTCTCGGATATCCTTCATCGGCTCGATCCCTAGCTCTTCCTCCAACGCCTTGCGGCATTTGTTGTACCAGCGCAAAGCTTGATTGCGATTGTTCATTTGAAGATGACAAGCAATCAGGATTCGGTACGCCTCTTCCCAGCAGCGATCTTTCGCTACAATCGATTCCGCCCAGCGGATCGCCTTGTCGAAGGTATTCATAGCCGCATAGTGGCCAGACAATCTCTCTGCTCCACGCATGAACAATACTTGCAAGCGTTCCCGTTCCTCAATGCACCAATCCTCGTAACGGCGTTCAGGCATATAGTCGCCTTCATAGATAAGGAGTCCTTCTTCCAGCAGTTTGATTGCCTGCTCCACATCGCCAGCTTCAAGCCCTTGTTCGATCGCCATCTCGAAGCGATTGGCGTCGAGCACCCAGCCCGCAGCCGGATTCAATTGATAGGTGGTTCCCCGTCTAATGATGTAATAAGGGTTCGAACGAACACGACGATGCGGTTCCAAGGCCGTATTCAAGGCATTTAGCGCCACCTTGAAGTCTCGATTGGCCGCCTTCTCCTCTGATTGGGGAAACAGAGAATCCAGCAGTTCTTCCTTCGTCAACGAACGAGTCCGTCTAGTCACCAGAAGCTGGAACAGCTCTTTTGCCTTGCCACGCTGCCAGTCTTTGTCCGACAACTCAATATCGCCAAGCTGGACGACAAAATTCCCAAGCGTATGTATATACAAGGTATATCCAGGGTGGTACGTAAGCTGATCTAGTCCTAATTCCGTAAGCATCGTCGATGCGTAGGAACGGCAAATATCAAGTCGTACCGCTTCAATAAGCAGCGGAATGAGCTGCTGCGTGTCGCTCGGCCCGAACAATGTACGCCGCGTGATCAGGAATGAGTAGCCTTCCCGCTCCGTCCGCGCCAAAAAGCGCTCCATCGCAACCGCGAACTTGCTGTCCTGCTCTGTCCGATAAGCGCATAATGCGAGCCACATCTCAACAGCAGCGCTGCCGAATCCATCACCGCAAGCGAGGAAACGTTCACTACATTCACGGAATACATCCTCGGCTTCGGCATACCGATTCGCGTTGAACAGTGCAATGCCCATGCTCAGCCTAATTAGCGAGGTGAGCCAGCCATCATTCGCGAATTGCGTCTTCTCCCAAGCACTATGCCCGTATCGTAGAGCCGTATCCGTTGAACGAGCTCTGCCGAAGAGCAAGCAGAGCCCCATATATGGCTCAGCGCTGCCGCGCTTCACTTCCAGCCGTTCCATGATTGACAGCGCCGCCTGATAGCAATCAGCAGCTACCTTCGCATCATACTTCCCAGTCAGCTGCGCAGCATGGCCCATTCGCATCCATCCACAAGCTTCCACGAAGGGCGCCTTGAGGCGAATGCCCTGCATCATTCCCGCTTCTGCCGCCTCCTTCGCCGCAACTGGCTCTCCGCACATACTGCTGATAAGCGAGAGCAGCAGGTCAATCTCGCGGTGCGAGCGGGATAATGTCTTGGAATGGTAGCTAAGCCCGCGGAAGAGCGAACCCTGTTCCTGTTCCATCATCTGGGCATGCATTAGCTTCGACTTCGCCTTGTGCAGTCTACCGGTGCGGAGGAACAACCGCGCTTCAAGCAGCCAGTCTCTTCCCTCTGCGTGAATATGAATAGCCCGATCGTACCAGAGCTGCGCTTCTGTTCCTCTGCCCGCATTAAGCATATTTTCAGCCATCAATGTATATAAGCGGCCAAGACGCTCACGCTCGCCCGTTCGAACCCTTCCACCTGATTCATAGCTTGAATGCCGCAAGTGAACGCTTTCAATTCGATCTACATGCATGATCCGGCCTCCATAGAGCGACTCTGCAATTGCAATCGCACGCTCCAGCAGAGGCTCTGCCTTGCCAGGTTGTATCGTATCCAGAAATAAGAGAGCTTGCCCTTCAAGGGCCATCATCTGAACAATGCGATTGCTGGCACTATCTGCTTCATATTCGGCTATGCGGTATTGGGCTGACGCCTCTTCATACTGGCAGCGATAACGCATAATATCCCCATGCAGCACATGCAAATATGGGTATCTTCGCTTCGTACGCTCTGGAATCGTCAGCAAGGAGGCATGGACGAATTCCAAATGACCGCCCTGTATCAACTCCTCGCCCCCATCCTGAAGCAGCAGTGCCGTCTCTTCGGCATCCTGCAGCACCATCGCCTGTGCCATCGCCAGATCATAGCGGCCGCGCGATGCGAAGATGTGAATGGCCTGCTTCGCCAAAGACACGTAACGATCATGCTGTCTTCTCAACTTATCGAGCAGGAATTCACGGAACAGGGCATGATAGCGGAACTGCTTGTCATCGACTGCTGACAAGAAGCCGCTGCCGCACAGCTCAAACAACAGCGCATGTGAACCGCTTCGCCCGCATACGGCATCACACCAGTCACCGGTAAGCTCGTCAAAGATACTCGTCTCCAACATGAAGGAGCGCATCGACAAAGATTGCTTCTGGAACAGCTCCAATGCCAGAAACTGAAACAACTCCTCCATCGTATCTCTTGGCGCCCGCAGAAGTTCTTCTAGCGACCCATTGGAAGACAGCAGCCGCTGCCATATAAGCTGCACCGCAATAATCCAGCCTTCCGTCTGCTTATAAATCCGCTCAAGCTGCTGCTTCGTAAGCGGGTATCCGTAATAATCGCTGTACAACACTTCAATTTCTTCTTCATTGAATGCAAGCTCTTCCTTGCCAATTTCCAGTACATGGCCTCGGATGCGCAGTGCAGCTAGACCATCCCACTGAGGCTTGGCGCGTGAGGAAATGACGATGCCCATCTTGTCGCAGTCAGGCAAGTAGGACACAACATACTGCATCCATTCGTCAATGCTTGTAGTCGGTTCGACGAGGTGGTAATCATCAATAATTAATATCGTCCGCTCTGAAAGCGATACCAACTCATTCAAAAATAAGTCTGCCAAGGCAATGATATCTTCACTGCTGTTCCGATTTCCACCGCTGTGCAGCTCAGCAAGCAGCGATTCCCCGAATTCGGGAACCGATTGCCGCAACGTATAAATGATATGGGATACAAATGGGATAAAGTCATTGTCTTGGGGAGATGCTCCGTACCATGCATACGTCATGTCCGAGGAGCGCAAATAGGCGGACAGCGCCGTCGTCTTGCCGAATCCCGGACCAGAGGTCAATATGGTGAGCGGGAAATCTGTAATGCGGGTTAGCACTTTAGCAAGACGAGGACGGTGGAGCAGCTGCTTCTTCAAAGGGGGCGGCATTAATTTCATTTTAAGCACGCGGCCTTCTTTCATGCAGAACCTCCGATTCCTCTATTTTCCAATGTTGTCCTGTATATTGTATCACAGTTATACCTGCTTCAAGCACTTTTACAAAAAAATGAGCGGCTGACCTCGGTCAACCGCCAAACCATGCTTTCATTGCCTTTTTGTCCAGCTTGCCCACTACTGTCTTTGGAAGCTCTTCAGTGAAAATAAAGCGCTTGGGCACTTTATACTTCCCAATCCTCGCTTGACAGTATTGCTTGAGTTCTTCTTCCGTCAAGGAGGAGATCTCTCCTGTACTGACAGCGGCAACGACAACTTCGCCCCACTTCGAATCTGCTATGCCAAGCACAGCTGCTTCCAGCACCTTCGGATGGCTCTCGAGAATATGCTCCACTTCAAGTGGATATACATTCTCTCCTCCGGTAATAATCATATCTTTCTTCCGGCCAACAATATAGTAATAGCCGTCCTCATCCCTTCGAGCCAGATCCCCCGTCAACAACCATCCATCCTGCATCGTCTCTTCAGTTGCCTGCGGATTGTTCCAATAATGAGAGAACAAATGACCTCCCCGAAGCACCAGCTCTCCGACTTGACCTGCTGCCAGCACGCGCCCGTCAGATCCAATAATCCTTGCCTCTCCGAGCAGCATCGGCACACCTACCGATCCGGGCTTCATTCTAGCCGCTTCCGGCTCGATTACGAAATTGTTTGGACCAGACTCTGTCGCACCGTATCCTTCCTTGAAAGGCAAGCCTCTAACGTGAAATGCTTCATATACGGATAATGGACACGGGGCACCTCCCGAGAGGAAGGTTCGCATATCCGGAAACATATCATTTCTAAATGAATCGCACTGAACGAGCAGATGATACATCGTCGGTACCATTAACACAATCGTACAACGTTCTTCCCAAAGGAGTCGGATCATGTCATCCGCTTGGAAATTACGCACGAGCACGACCGTTCCCCCAGCCATAAGTACAGGGAATGTCAGTGCATTAATGCCTCCAGTATGGAACATAGGCAAGATGGTCGGCGTAACGTCCGATTCGTTCAACTGCCAGCTAATTACCGTGTTCGCCGCATTCCAGAATACAGAGCCATGCGACAGGACAACCCCCTTCGGTTTCCCTGTCGTTCCCCCGGTATAGATCATAAGCCATGGATCATCGAGGCAGATTGCTTGCTGTGCCAATATGTCACGAGGTTGTACAAGCTCATCTGCCGTTGCCCCGGCTGCAATCTCAGCAGCTGCATCCTCGATTGCATTGACTGTCGAACTCCCCGGCTGTTCACATTGAGTCTCCGCCTGTTCATGCAGCAGCGCAGACACATCCAATACTTCTACGCTTCTTTCTTGTAGTGCTTCAGATAGAGCAGCAAGCGAAGGAACCGTTCGATCATAGAGCAGCACCTTCGGCGAACAGTCCCGTACAATTTCATGCAGCTCTGCTTCCGCGAGCCTCCAGTTCATTGGGGCGCCAATCGCGCTCAACAGTCTGCAGGCAAGCAGTGCATCCAGCATCTCAGCCTGATTTAGCAGCAGTACAGCAACCCGATCCCCAGCGCTAACACCATGATGCTGCAGTACAAGCGCCAATTGCCTTGCACGGCATGCAAGCTCTCGATACGTGTATCGATTCCCAGTATGAGCGTCTACGACCGCGACTTTATCCGGCGTCTTCTCGCAGCGATGCTCGAACCAGTATGCAGCACTGTCCACCGTTTCAAAGCTTCGCCATGAATGCTGTCGTTCCGATTCAGCCCCGCTCAACGATGACAGCGACACCATGACCGCCTCCTACACAGAGCGCAGCCGCGCCGTATTTCACCTTTCTTCGCTCCATCTCGTGAAGCAGTGTCACAAGCACTCTTGTCCCGCTGGCACCAATCGGATGTCCGAGCGCAATCGCGCCTCCGTTCACATTGACGATCTCTGTATCAATGCCCAGTTCCTCGGCAACAGCCAGCGCCTGTGCCGCAAAAGCTTCATTGATCTCGAACAGTTCAATATCCTGCATGCGCAGGCCTGCCCTGTCAGCAGCCTTCCGCAGCGCAGATACAGGTCCGAGTCCCATCCATTCCGGCTCCACGCCTACTGCTGCATAGCCGCGCACCACCGCAAGAGGGGATAAATTACGCTTCACAGCTGCTTCCGAGCTGCACAAGACAACAGCAGCTGCCCCGTCATTAATCCCGGACGAATTGCCCGCTGTAACCGTGCCATTGCTAAGGAAGGCAGGCTTCAGTTTGCTTAAATTGTCCATGGTCATGCCATGGCGAGGGTGCTCATCCGTATCCACCGTCCGGTATGCCCCCTTGCGTTCAGGTACTCGGATTGGAACGAGCTCAGCTTCGAATCTTCCTTCACGCATCGCTGATTCCGCACGTTGTTGGCTCATCAGTGCAAATGCGTCCTGCATGTCACGTGTGATATGATACCGTTCCGCTAATTTCTCTGCGGTAATGCCCATTGGCTGCTGTAGAAAGGCACAGGTCAGTCCATCATGCAGTACAGTATCCAACAGCTCCCCGTGCCCGTACTTATATCCCTGTCTTGCCTGCTTGAGTATATAGGGAGATTGGGTCATATTCTCCATTCCGCCAGATACGACGATATCTGCATCACCCGTCCTGATGTTCTGTGTCCCCAGCATGACAGCCTGCAGCCCTGATCCACAGACTAGGTTGACCCCCGTCGCTGGCGCATGGATAGGGATGCCCGCCTGTAAAGCCGCTTGTCGTGCCCCATTTTGCCCGACTCCAGCTTGCAGCACCTGTCCCATCCATACTTGATCCACATGTTCTCCCATGATGCCAGCGCGGCTGCAGGCCTCTTGAATAGCAGCTGTGCCCAGTTCCACTGCAGTCACATCCCGATAATTGCCTTGAAATGAACCGATTGGCGTGCGTGCCGCACCCATTATCCACACTTCATTCATCTATTCCACCCCACGTTCAGGATTTATGGCTGCCGCTTGCAGATATGTCCTGCAATGTTCAGAGGCTAACCCCCTCCCCAAATGCCCGTTCACCCGCAAGCCTGTATATCCACCATTTCCAGTAAACGCGATGACAGTTGCAAATCAGTTGCATAACGGTACAGACATGAACGCACTCCATGACCTCGCTCTTCACATAGGCTATTTCGAAATAGATGCGACCGAGAAGAAGTGAACCGATAGGACAACAAAAAAGCACTCGAACCGCGACGCGGTTCAAGTGCTCTCCGTAATTTGTATATCTTTATTGCCGCATCTAGCAAGGCAAGCTATGCCTTGAACTTCGCAGACAACTGCTGCAAATCATCAGCAATGGTAGCCAAGTGGTTCGCGTACGAAGCCATTTCCTGCATAGCCGCATTTTGCTGTTCACCCGCTGCCGCCACATTTTCCATTTCAAGCAGTGTTGTATTAGTCATTTCACTCGCTTCATCGAACGAAGTGATCATCGTACCATTGGCACTAGAGAGTTGGGTGCTCATTTGTGCAATATGACTCAGTTGTACGTTCATTTCATCAACTGCCGCGAACATGTCGGCGAAGCTGCTCGTCACCGTCTTCGTCACCTGCTGACCTTCCTCTACCGACGCTGAACCGTTCTGCATTGCTGTCCATACCGCTTCAGAACGTTCATGAATGTGCTGAATCATGCCTGTAATTTGTCCAGCCGCTTCATTCGTCTGCTCTGCCAGCTTGCGAACCTCGTCAGCCACAACCGCAAATCCACGTCCATGCTCGCCCGCATGTGCAGCTTCAATCGCTGCATTCAGGGCAAGCAGCTTCGTTTGTGCAGACAATTCTTGAATGAATACGACAATACGGCGAATATGCTGGGACTGCTCCATCAACTGTTCCGTTTCCTTGGTCGCCAGCTCTGTATGTTCTGTAATTGCATTCATTTGCGAGCGTACACTGCTCAACGCCTGCTCTCCTCGTACTGCCCATTCACTCATATCATTAGCAGCCTCGGAGGACAGATTAACCAGTTCGGTAACTTCCTTCAACTGGCGGCCTGACTGATGCGCATCAGAGCGAACCGCTTTGAGACGATCATTAAGGAGCGATGATTGTGCAGACACCTCCTGATAAGAAGCAGCCACCTGCTGCAAAGACGCTACATTCTCCTCTGTATTAGCGGAGAGCTCCTCAGCAGAAGCCGCAACCGTCTCGGACACCTCACGAATACGAAGCAGAACATCAGTCAAGGACTGTGCCATCGTGTTGGAGTTTTTCTCCAAGCGTCCAATCTCATCGCTGCGATCCGACTCCGGAATCCGTTCTGTGAAGTCACCCGCAGCAATCCGTTCCGTCAGCTGCTGCACGCGGAGAACGGGACGAATAATGCTCTTTACAAACCGCCATAAAAATAGTCCCATTAACGCGATAAGAACGACTAGGAAGATGGATGCGACAATAAAAATGTAGTTGGCTTGACTGTTGATTTCCGACAAGGCGATGACCGAGACGATGCTCAGGCCCATTTTGTTGCGTTTGTCGTAACTGACGAACTCATTACGTCCTGCCGCATTCGACTTGTAGGCGCCGTGATCTTCCGCTGTCGCCAGCTCTCCGTACGTGGCTTCGTCCAGAATTGTTCCTTGCTTGTACACCGGGTGGGTTACGACCTGATTATCCTTGTCAACCAGGCTAATATAACCGCTTTTCCCTACTTTGTATTTCTCTACAGCCTTGTTAATCCGATCGATTGCCACATCAATGGCAACAACTCCATTCTTCCCTGGGAGCTCTTTAGCGAACGTAACTACCAAATCATTCGTTATCGCATCGCGATACGGCTTCGTCACAATTACTTTCCCGGCACTTTTCTTTGCCTGCTGATACCAGTCCCGCTTCATCGCATCAATCGTCTCATCACTGTCATTAGAACTGTGTATGTATTGATTATTTACAAAGACATATGCCGCATATATATTGTCAATATCTTTGGCAATCTCCAGCATGCGATCACGGATCCAGTCCTTTTGTTGCGACTTCTTACTAATGCTGTCAGCCAGGCTGTTTACCGTATAGGCATTAGAATCATACATGTCATCCAGCATACCGACAATGGATTGGGTAGCCCCATTCACTTGATTGTAGACCATGTCTTTCGTATTGCTTGCTGCCGTACCTGTCAGGATAATGATAAGAATAATCGTAGGAACGACAATAAATAACGCAAGTAAGCATATTATTTTCTTTTGTAAGGATTGTTGTATTCCTGTAGTCCACTGAATAAACCTCTTCATGTTGACACCCCTTTGCTTGCCAAGTCTCGTTGCCAAAATACGTTTGGTATATCGGTATAAAACGGTAAAAGTTTATACATTGTTACAAAATCAACATATGGTAATTAACACCATATTATCCTTGTATCCTCCCGTATCGCTTCCTTTCCCTTGTGCACCCTGGTGTACGACAAAAAAAGCTCCACGAAGGAAGTGCATCGCTTGCGCTTCCTTCGTGGAGCTTGTCAATTTTTTTATTCTCACTACGCTATAAATAGCGCGTATGTGAATTAACCACGTTCTCCCTGCAATCGCATCAATGGACGCAGTACCTTCTGAACCGCACG
Source organism: Paenibacillus sp. KS1 (assembly GCF_001680695.1). Lineage (NCBI taxonomy): Bacteria > Bacillati > Bacillota > Bacilli > Caryophanales > Paenibacillaceae > Paenibacillus > Paenibacillus sp. KS1. The sequence continues at coordinate 64,289 of NZ_MAIS01000007.1, forward strand.
CGGATAACCCGACAGCTCATCATATCGAATAACGCGGAAAGCAACCAGCCCAACAACGAACAGAGCTACTACCCCCACGCCTACAACACCTGCCGTGAACATGAAGGCAAGCTTGGCCGGCAAGATGCCCACTAATTGCTCGCCCAACCATTCGCAGCCATATCCTACGCCACCCGACAGCACGATGGTCATCAGGAAGCCTATCCAGCGATTGCCTAGTACCGAGAACGGAACAACCTTCTTCATGACACGAAGATTGAGCCATGTAATAAGCAGGAAGCTTAATGCTGTTCCTCCAATAATGCCGTAAATACCAAAGAAGTGAACAAGCGAGAAGCTCGCAATAAGCTTAATAATAATACCTAATGTTACACTGATCATAGCAATATAAGGCTTGCCAAGTCCAATTAGAATCGAGCTTGACGTCATCATCGTAATTTGGAATATCGTACCGAGCGTCAACGCTGCAATAATGCCTGCACCGTCCAACGTACTGAACAAGAAACCGTTCACGGAATATGCTGCAACCGCTAGAGCCAATACGATCGGCATGCCACTCAATACGGAAATACGCATTGCCATTGTAGTCTGCCGCTTCAAGTGAATCATATCCCGCTTCGCAAAGGCAGCGGAAATGACCGGGATGAGCGACGTGCTTAACGCAATCGCCAGAATTGGCGGAATGCCAGCGATCGATTGTGCACGCTGACCAAGGATACCATACAGATGCTTCGCCTCATCTACCCCAACTTCCGGTGAGAGAAGTGGAATCGTGATGGACGTATCAATAAAGTTAACAGCCGGTACGGCAAGTGAAGACAATACAATCGGTACGGACATCGCGAAGATTGAACGGAAAATATCGCTAAGCGGTACTTTCTTCGCACCCCTGCGGCGTGCACGTACTCCAGCTTCCCGATCTGCCTGACGGAGCTTACGCAAGTAATAGATCATAATAATGAATGCGCCGACACTCCCTAGCACACCGCCGAAGGAAGCACCCGCTGCGATCCACTCTTGGTTCTGCCCCGTGCTCATCAAGATATAGGCAAGTCCGATCGCCGTAAGAACACGTAAAACCTGCTCTACGATCTGCGATACACCGCTTGCCTGCATCATATTGCGCCCTTGCGTATACCCGCGCATCATGGCAATGACCGGGAACAACAGCAGCGCAGGTGCTAATGCACGAATAGCAAGTGCAGCCTCAGGCAGCTGAATCATATCCGCATACACACCTGCGAACGCGATGAGCAGCAAGGTTGTAATCACACCGGATATGAGTCCGAACAGCAGCGCAGCATAATAGACCCGCTCCGCTTCGCGCACCTTATTCAGCGCGTAGCGTTCGGATACCATCTTGCTTAATGTACTCGGAATACCTGCTGTCGCTATTGCAAGTATCATCAAATAGACTGTCTGTGAGGCAGCAAAAGAGGCATTACCCACAGAACCGAGCATATGCTCAAGCGGAACGCGCTGAAAGAGCCCTAAGACGCGAGCGACGAGGGTAGCCGCTGCAATAATGAGCGTTCCTTTAATAAATGATTCCTTTGCCAAACGTTTCCCTTCTTTCTGTATGCTAGCCCGTATCCTAATATCCCGTCCGAACATACTACATTCAATTCTATTCATCATGGCAAAAGCCACCGTATTTTCTCCAAAGAGCAGGAAGCCGCTCCATAAGACAGCCCTAGTCTATATCAGACCGTCAGACCGTCTTATGGACACCTTTTCTATTAAAACATTTACAACCAAAGGAAGAACAGGACAATCATCACGATTTGCAGCGCAAATTTTACGACAATGCTCGTAAATAGTCCGACAACCGCACCAATGGCCGATTTTGTCGATTTGTTCACACTCGCTCCTGTCATAAGTTCCCCGATAAACGCGCCTAAGAGAGGCCCAAGTATAAGACCGAACGCCGGAATGACGAACGGACCGATGATGACCCCTATTGTACTCCCGATGATTGAAGCCTTAGACCCTCCGAATCGCTTGACTCCCCAGGCATTGACCACGTAATCGGCAATAAACAGCACAGCTACAATAATCGTCTGAATCGCCCAGAACCAGAACCCGAAGGGTTCAAAGCTAATGCATAATCCATACACAAAGAAAGCTGCATAGATTGCCAACGCACCTGGTAAAATCGGATAGATAGCCCCTGCCATACCGACAAGAAACAGGACTATCACACTAATCCAACCGAAAATAACCATCCGTTACACCACCTTGCACGAGAATAAACGCTCGTGAACAATCGATTACAGCATATACTCCCTAATGACTTGGGCAACACCATGCTCGTTGTTCGTTCGTACGACGATGTCCGCAGCCTGCTTCACTTCGTCCTGCGCATTCCCCATAGCTACACCAAGCCCCGCAGCTTGAATCGCGGCCATATCATTCAAGCTGTCGCCTACAGCAACCACTTGCGACATCTCGCAGCCAATAAGCTCGCATACAGTTTGTATTCCCGTTGCCTTGTTGACTCCTCCAGGATTAATCTCAATATTATGTGGCGATGAATTGGTCAATTCCAATCCACCCATGGCACGCAGTTCGCGCCACAGAATTTCGCGCACACGATCATCCTTCGTAAAGTAGCCGAACTTCAGCCATTCCTCAGCCTCGATATCGGCTCCCCAATTCTCTTTGTTGTACAATCGTTCCGTCGAATAAGCCCAGAACCACACATTATGCTCCTCGGACATCGCGTGCATACGCTTCACCGCCTCGCGATCCAAGAGATGACGCAAGTGCAGCTCACGTGTATTCTTCCACACTTCACTCCCATTGACTGTTATCATTGGAGCATTCAATCCTAGTTCTTCCGCATAAGGAAGTGCATTGACGAACGCGCGGCCAGTGGAGAAGATGACCGTAATTCCCGCATCGCAAGCACTGCGAATGGCATCGGCATTTTCCTTGGAAATGCGCTGATCATCATCCAATACTGTCCCATCCATATCGAGAGCCAACAACTTATATTTACTCATCTCATCCGTCACTCCTGTCTCTGATGCGTTCCGCTTCAGACGAGTTGTGATTCGTTATTTGTCGAAGCTTGTAACACTCTTTGTCAATCATTGTCGTGCACAAATTTGCATAACGCCATTGTATCATATGCAGGCATTTACAACAAAGAATTCCTTTCCTTTACAAAGAGGCCGCTTACGCAGTGGTTCCTATGTGGCAATAACAAAAAACACCCCGCTCCATAATCAGGAGCAAAGGGTGTTCCTAAGCTGCTTCTAAGCAGTCATCTCTGCAATCCGACGACGCTTCAGCACGCGTGCCAGCATTCCATGAGTCGGGGACAACAGAAAGGCAAGTATGAACAATGCACCCGCTACCGTGACCATCATTCCCGCTATTGACGCATCCAGTAAGGAGGACAAGTAGTAGCCAGCTATTGCACATCCAATTCCAATGGCCACACTGTACACAATCATGAGACTCAAGCGCTCCGTTAGCAAGTAGGCGGTGGAAGCTGGAACGATAAGCATGCCGACGACAAGGATAGCTCCTACACTTTCAAATGAAGCCACTGTCGTCATGGACACGAGCCCCATCAGCAAATAATGAAATAACGCAACAGGTATGCCGCAGGCGATAGCCATCGCCGGATCAAATGCACATATTTTGAACTGCTTATAGAACAACCCGATAACGAGCAATATCACTAGCAGTGTAAAGCCGAGTATCCATACGGCCTTCGGCACCATGTCGATGCCGAACAAGGTCATTGTATTCCAATGGACATAGGCGATTTCACCAAACAGAACACAATCCAAATCCAGATCCACATTGCGTGCATTCAAGCTTACGAGCACAACGCCAACCGCGAATAACGCGGTAAATACCACTCCAATTGATGCATCCGATTGCACGCCGCTATTTTGAAACAGCTGAATGAGAAATACCGTTACTAAGCCTACTGCGGACGCACCCAGCAGCATGACGAACGAATCACGCGAGCCGCTTAGCATGAAGGCTATAACGATGCCGGGAAGCACGGAGTGGCTGATGGCATCCCCGATCATGGACATTTTGCGAAGCACGAGGAAGCAGCCCAATATTCCGCAAGTTGCAGCTACTAGCGCACCGGTCAGTATAATCCATAGGTCTGTCACAACGACGCCTCCTTTCGCAATCGAGGCTCCGTCTCCTCTAGACGAATTCGCTCCTCCACCCGAATCGATTGATGATTACGGATCCGACGAATCCATTTCGCAAGCACACCGCGGCGCGGGGCAAATACAACCGAGCAGCAGAAGACGAAGGTTGCAGCTAATACACTGAGCGGGCCAGTAGGCAAATTGCTCGTCGTCGTACTGACAAGTGTTCCAATAATGCCGCTTACTGCTCCAAACAGCCCGCTGAGCAGCACCATCAATCCGAGTCGATCGGTCCAATATCGTGCAGATACGGCAGGAGTAATCAACAGTGCCGCAACAAGCACAACGCCGACTGCCTGAATGCCAACAACGACGGCAATTACGGTAAACAGCATAAGCAGCTGCTCCAGCACGCCAACCGGAAACCCGAGTCCGCGCGCAAAGCCAGGATCGAAGCTGAGCAGCTTGAATTCCTTGAACAGCAGGCTGCATGCCACAATAATAAGCAGCGACACGCCTGCCATCGTATAGACATCACTCTGCATCATGGAAGCTGCTTGGCCGAAAAGAAACTTGTCGAGTCCGCTTTGGTTACCGTAGCTGGAATGCTGAATTTGCGTCAGCAACACAATGCCAACACCGAAGAACACCGACAGCATAATCCCCATTGCCGCATCCGCTTTGATGCGCGTATAGCGAGTCACGACTGAAATTCCCGCTGTTGCCAGCATACCGGACAAGAAGGCCCCTAGGAAAAATAATGGCAGTGATTTGACCCCAGTGAGCATAAAAGCAATGCATATGCCTGGCAGCGCAGCATGCGCGAGCGTATCCCCAACCAGGCTCTGCTTCCGCAAATAAGCGAAGCTGCCCACAATGCCGCTCATGAGACCGAGCAGCAAACAACCGACGAGAATCCACTGTGTATTTGGATCACGCAACACGTCCCAAGATATTCCGAACATTGCACTCACCTCGTTCCTACCATGACGGCGCCCGCATTTTGATCCAACACGGTAAGTCTGCCGCCATAGGTTTGCTGCAACATGCTTGTGTTAAATATTTTTTCTGTTTCTCCACAGGCAACCAATTCAACATTCAGAAGCATTACCCAATCGAAGTATTCCTTCACTGTTGCCAAGTCGTGATGGACGACAAGCACGGTCTTCCCCTGACGCTTCAATTCATTTAATAATGTAATGATCGCCTTCTCCGTCATCGCATCTACACCAACGAACGGCTCATCCATAAAATAGATGTCCGCATTTTGGGCAAGCGCCCTTGCTAGGAATACACGCTGCTGTTGTCCGCCGGATAGCTGACTTATTTGCCGATCTGCAAAATCCGCCATCCCCACCTTGGCCAAACAATCGAGCGCAATCTCCTTCTCCTTCGCGCCAGGTCGCTTGAACCATCCTAAGTGTCCGTAACGGCCCATCATTACAACATCGAGTGCGTTCGTGGGGAAATCCCAATCTACCGATTCGCGCTGTGGGACGTAGCCTACCCGTTTACGGCTTTCCGAGTAAGGCTTGCCGAATATGCTCACCTCTCCACTTACTCGAGGTATCAATCCGAGAATGGATTTAATTAGTGTCGATTTCCCCGCTCCGTTCGGGCCGATAATGCCGATCAAATTGCCCTCCGGTATCGTAAAGCTAACATTGCGAAGCACGGGCTTCTTCTGGTATGCAACAGTTAAGCCACTCACACGAAGCGGCGTATTCCCCTTATCCATCATGCTCATTACGCTCCTCTCCTACCGTGTTATATCTCTCGAAGTTATGTACATTACTTCAGTGCATCGACGATCGTATTGACGTTAAAGCGAACCATGCCAATATAAGTTCCCTCTTCTGTCCCCGGCTCGCCCATTGCATCCGAGAATAATTCACCGCCAATGACGACCTCATGGCCTTTTTTCTTCGCTCCTTCGATGACCGCCTCAATTGCCTTCTTCGGTACACTCGATTCAATAAAAACTGCCTTAATCTGATTGTCCACCAGATAATCGCGAAGATCGGATACATCCTTGCTTCCGTACTCAGAAGCCGTGCTGATTCCTTGAAGCCCCATAACCTTCATGCCGTACGCCTTGCCAAAATATCCAAACGCGTCATGCGCCGTCACGAGCACGCGGCTCCCTTCCGGAATCTCTTCTATCCGCTTGTGTACATACGCATCAAGCTCTTGCAGCTTGCTTACATATGCCTCAGCGCGCTGCTTATAGGCTTCTGCATGTGCCGCATCATATTCCACCAGCGTGTCACGAATGACCTCCGTCGCCTTGATCCAATTCTGCACATTGAACCAAATGTGCGGATCATGCGATTGTGCTAATGTCGGATCTGCGAGCAGCTCAGATTCCGAAATTGTTCTGGAGACGGGAACCGTCGTCTTGCTGCCGCTCATTTTCTCCAAAATATCGACCATCTTCCCTTCCAAATGCAAGCCGTTGTAGAATACGATGTCCGCATCATCCAACTTCTTAATGTCTCCTTGGGACGCCTTGTATAAGTGAGGGTCAACCCCTGGCCCCATCAACCCAATCACATCAACACGGTCTCCTCCTACCTCTTTCACCACGTCAGCGATCATACCAATCGTAGTTGTTACCTTGATTGGATTAGCATCGGCAGACGTTGCAGTTCCCTCTGTCTTGCCCTCGTTTGTGCTGCTGCCACATGCTGCTAATCCTACAGCTACGCTTAAGAACAATATCGTCATAACCAACCGCTTCAACGCCGAATTCATTTTGAACTTCCCATTCGGTCTTTCAGCTGCCTTCGTCATCTTTCGTTCCCTCCCACATGAATACCCAATGTTTTTTTGTAATGATTACGTTTATCACTGATCATTGTTTAATATACACAAATATGTTTCCCTAATGCAACTATTTTCGTATAAAAAAAATTCTTTCCCTAGACATATAGTTTTGCAAAAAGAAAAGACTTTTCCATATCGTATGCGATGTGCTCCCTGATCGGTGACACCATGTACGATATGAAAAAGTCTTTATTTGAGGCTCGCAACGCTCAGAAATGCATCATTGCCACTGAACGCAGCGACTCCTCCTGCTTATTGATTGTTGTTAGCTGCATCCGTAGATTCGCCGCCTGTGGCTTGCTTCTTCTTCGGCGTACCCGTAAGTCCGTATACCTCATCATACGCATCGAACATAGCACGCGCGATCGGAGCCGCCCCGTAGGAACCATATCCGCCCTCTGGGACGACAACCGCAACCGCAAGCTTCGGCTTATCCGCCGGCGCATAGGCAATGAACACGGCGTTTTCTAGTCTTTTCCCTGCTATATCTTGCTGCGATGTACCCGTCTTTCTATAGAACGAGTATGGGAATCCATCAAAACCGTGAACGTTAACCTTCGACATCCCTTCTTCAACGACACGCCAGTGCGTGTTATCGAAATTCGTCTCATTTAACACTTCACGACCGAATGACTTGACTACCTTGCCATCCCCATCTGTAATCTTGCTTACGAATTGCGGCTTAATGCGCTTACCATGATTCGCTAGGGTAGCTGCATATTGAGCGAGCTGCAAGGTTGTATACTTCCCTTGCTGACCAAAGGAGGCGTATACGAGAGCGGACTGTGCATTGTTGCGCTCCGCCTCTACCAGATAGTCCTTCAATCCTGCGGATTCACCAGGCAAGCCGCTATCTGTCTTCACGCCAAGGCCAAAGGCCTCCATGTATTTATCCCACAATTCCAAACCGTTTCTGTCAGAAAGGGAGAAGAGTCTCTTACCAATCATATCCACCATAAAGGCGTTAGAAGATACTTTCAAGGCTTTTGCTGCATCCATGTAACCGTAAGACGTTTTGCTTGAGTTCCATACCTTCGTCTCATGACCGCGGCGTCCGAATTCACCGTAACCTTTGTCATAGTAATCTTCCCATGGACCGAACAATCTTTCTTTCAACCCGACGAGAACCGACAATGGCTTCATCGTAGATCCAAGATAGACAAGGGAAGTTGGATGACGTCCGCGCTCCTTGTCATCATTATACGGACCATAGACTTCGCGAACGGCCCCATTTCCCATATAAAACTGGATCTTCTCATAATCCTCGACGCTGATTTGGCCGTTGCGCCATACATTCGGGTCATAATCCGGCATACTGGCAATCGACACGATATTGCCCGTGTCCACTTCCATCGCAACTGCATAGCCTGTGCGTGCATTTGGTGCATACTCGGTGCGGTTCGAGGAATTACGAATCTTCTCCAGCGTTTTTACGATGGACTCCTCTGTTGCCTTTTGGATATCGCGGTGGATCGTCAGATGAATGTTGTTCCCGCGCTCCGGCTTCGTCAGCTGCATCGGACCGATAATACGACCCGCCACGTTGACCGGGAACTTCTTCACCCCGTTCAAACCGCGCAGCTCGTTCTGATACATCAATTCGATGCCGTCAACGCCAACATCCTCGTATTCCAAGTATTCCTTCTCCGTAGGAAGCTGTTCCTGCTTCTCATACTGTTCCTTGTAGAACGGCATCCGCTCGCGAACACCCTTGAACTTTTTCAAATAGCCGACCGTCTGTACTGCGATCGTATCCTTATCATAGTTACGGACACTATCCTCGACGATATCGATGCCTTTGAACTGCGATTTATGCTCCAGGAAGTAAGCAACCTCTTCCTTCGTCAATCCTGATTTAATGAGCCTGGGAACGAAAACAAAATTCATCTTCCCACCCAAGTCCATTCGCTTCAAAATTTCTTCAGCTGTTAATGGCTTGTCTTGAGGACTGCCTATCTTCTTGAATATTTCCTCGAGCTGCATCGCAAGCTGCTCTACTTCAGCTCGATTCTTCTTCTGGTCATCCGTCATCTTCTTGCTCGGATCCCCGTAATTTTTCACCACATTGAAGTAAAGAGATTGCGACGCTGTAGAATAGGCTAGCCGCGTATTCGAAGCATCATAAATAGTTCCCCGAAGCGGCGGTACCGCCGTTTCCCGGAATCCAAGCTGGGACTCCTTCTCCTTCAGGGCGGGACCTTCAACGAATTGCAAAATGGCCAGTCTCACGATAAGCACGGTGAAAATCAAAAATGTAATAAAAAAGAATAAGTTCAACCGAAACGAAAACGTACGCCGGTTCTGTACTTCCCGCTTCTGCGGATCATCCGCATTTGGATGACTCAATGCCAATCATCCTTTCTTGCTAACTTTTGCTGTACAATCTTATTTATTTTACCATACTGATTTGCCTATATTCAAAGGTTGTGCAGCTTCTAATCGCCATCGCCGCAAATTATCTTATCGTCAATGGCTTGTCTGGAATATGAGTGGTGTCGAACTTAGGAGGATTGAACCAATCTCCCGATGATGCCCATGTGCTATCTAGCGGCACCCATTTCTTCTGTTCGCTTAGCCAGACCTGATTCCAGGCATGCGGTCCATAGCCGCCATTGCCATTGTATCCAAGACCGGTCACAACCTTGACTTGAAGCCCTGAGGAACGAGCCATGACTGCATACAGACGTGCATAATCGATACATACCCCCTGCTTCGTAGCGAAGGTATCTTCCGGGGTCTGCTCCTTCCAAATCCGCTTCGTCTCGTATTGCTTGGCCTTATCCCAATCATACTGAACCCAGGAACCGACCCAATCATACAAGCGTCGCGCCTTCTCTTCATCGGTCGATGCTCCTGCCGTCACATCACGCGCGGCTTGCTTCACATCGGAAGAAATCTGATTATCAATGACTTCATATCGTCGCTGCAGAAGTTCTCCGAATTCTTGCCCCATTTGGGAGGTGAAGACAGGCAGACTCTCTGTAATTAATGACCCCGCAAGCGGCTCGATCACTTGGTTAGCCACCGTACGATAAGCAGAAGAGGATTGAATGATATCGCTTGCCTTCGTAGCAGGCTGAAGGGCAACATATACGAATAACACCATAATAATGATGAAGGCGCGCACACCACCAATTAGCACACCAATTGCACCACCCGTTAGCCAATTGGCCATACGGCCAATCACTTGCATGAACCCTGAGCGAGAAGATGAGCTTCCTTCTTCTTGACTCGCCACAGAAGCCCCGCTCCAGATCAAAGATACGAGCCAACCCATTATTCCTCGAACGAGCATATAGATGATGCCGAACAAGATTGCAACGCGCAGCAGGGCGAAGTCCCGTATCCCTGTCACGAAGGTATAATAGATCTGCTCCCACCAAGCCAGTGCATGGGAGGGTATAACAATATTCCAATCAACGAACTGACGCTGTACCATGGGCGAGAGCCACATCGCAGCAGCAAAGGACAGGATAAGCGATACAATGGTGCAGGCCGACTGAGCAACAAATAGAAAGAGGTGACGCATGGACCCCGAAGCGCCTCTCGCCACCCCTTGAACTGCGGAAAGAAGCACGACCGCAAGCAGTACTAGCGTTATCGCGTTCCATTCCCACTGCAATCCAGTACTCATTTGTTCTGCTTCGCTTCCTTCACGAAATCGCGAATCGTATCGTTCATGCTCCATTCACCAAGGGAGACTCCATTGAACGATAATTTCACTTTGTCACTGTTAGGAGTGCCTGTAAGCTCCAAATTCGGCGACTTGATCGTATAAGTCCCGTCCTCATTGCTCTTGAACGTCGCCTTCTTCGCTTCCTCCATCATGGAGTTCATCGCTTGATCCTTCAGCTTCAGCACCGTCTCATCCTTCACTGTCGTCACTACGTTGTTCACGTCGTCCCACGTAATTCCGCTATAGACGGCTACAGCAGCGACAATTACGACGACCAGCGCCCATTTTATCATCGTTTTCACGAAACTAACAATTGCGAGCAGTACGATGAGTGCGATTAGGAAGACAAGCCAATTTTGCTTAATAAATTCAAACCACATTTCGAGTTGACTCACTTCTTCAATCACCCTTTCCAAAGCGTATTATACATCATTCCCATATGATGCAACAGTCAGACCATCTAACATCTTCAGCCAAATTCGGGTACTAAGTTCGTCCGCTAATACGTACAAGTATACCATAGCGATCTGGAGGTGACTTGTCTTGCGTTCTGTCTTTTGGCTCTACCTGTTTTTATTCGTTGCGTTTTTCGATTTGCATGCGCAGTACCCCATTCTGACCCCATTTGCAATCTCTCTTGGTGCTGCTCCATCCTTCATCGGATTAATGATGGGTATGTACTCGTTCACCCATCTGCCTGGCAACGTCATGGCCGGTTACGGAGTAGACCGCTTCGGCAGCCGCATCTTCATCGTGTTCAGCCTCATTGGAGCCGGCATTATTCTCATGCTTCAGGCCCATGTCGTCAACCCATGGCAGCTGCTTATTCTACGCTCCATAAGCGGATTCGTGCTGGCGTTCCTCTCCCCTGCTTGCCTGTCTCTGCTTGCACGAATGGCACGCGATCATGTTCATCAAGGCAAGTTGATGGCAGGCAATGGGCTCGTCCATACATTGGCTTCTGTTGTCTCTCCTGCCGCTGGCGCTTATCTCGTGTCCCAAATCGGATTCGTCATGGCGTTCCAAGCGCTGGGCATTGGCCTTATCCTTGTTGGTATGTTGGCATGGCTGTTTATTCAAGATGTTCAAGAAAGTGAAAGTCCCTCCTCTAAGACGACAGCACCAAGCATCCCTACTTCAACACCAGCTGCATCTTCTGAGCATGCACCTGCTATCCCATGGCGCTTCTACTTTATGCCGCTTGCCATTGCCTGCTCGCAGGGCATCTTATTTTTTGAGTTGCCATTTATGGCTGACGCATTAACCTCAATAATGAAAACAGGCGTATTGTTCTCGGCCATCAGCCTCGGGGCGCTCCTTACCTTAAGCATGTTGTTCTTGAATCAATATTCTGCTTATATGCGCACATGGCTCGGCTCCTTTTCGCTAGCGATTCTGTTCTTTCTATTGGCAATTCACTGGCCTGTGCCTTTACTTCTCTCCTTATTTCTTATCGGGATGACGAAGGGAATCATTTTACCGGCTTTATCAGCTCATCTCTTGCTGCTGAGCGGCGGAGCCAGATATGGTCGAATCTTCTCTATTTTATCGATTGCTTCTTCTATCGGCTCCTTCATTGGACCGATGATTGCCGGGCAGCTCCGTGGGCAATTATCGCCGTACTTCATCGCATTTCTCGTCCTTATGACAGCCGTTACGCTGCTCCCGCCAGGCAAGCCTACATCGTTAGTGAAGAAGACTGTCCACAGCACGCGTCCACCTTCGACGAACCCAACTACATAAGAACAAGAGCTGAATGTCCTGTCCCGGCATCTTGATGCCTTCACATGGTTTGCGCCCATATTCCCAAATATGGGTGAATACACAGAACAGGATAATTCCGCGAACATACTATAATGATGAGAAATGACTACCGACGAAAGCAGGTGAACCTAGTTGGGGTATTATACTGAGCCTGGCGGTGGGCCAGAGCTGGCGTTCGGCGCACGCTTCTGGACAATAACCACCGTAATTCTCGCCCTGTTCATCCTGCTCGTCATCATTCTGCGTGCTCCTCTGCTGTAACCCCCCATCTTGCTCTCTCCTTATACGGCTTGCCTCCGGGCAAGCCAATTTTGTCATGCGCTTCTCGTTGCATCGCCGCAATGGATTTCATCATTCGTGGTACACTATTGATAATGGGAGAATTACTGGCCGGATCATTTCCATCAGATTCGGAATGCTGCCCATACCGCATAGAGGAAGAAGGTGAACACGCTGGAAATCGCTCTCATCGTAGAAGGCAAAAACGATCGCAGCCGCTTGCGAAAGCTGTTGGCTGACGAAGTTGACATCATGTGCACATATGGGACATTGAATACCGATCGCACAGAAAAACTGCGTAAGCAGGTTGGAGATAAGCCCGTATACTTATTTATGGATAATGACTCTTCTGGGAAACGTATTCGAGCTATTCTGCGAGATACGTTCCCAGATGCAGATCATCTCTATACGCGCCGAGGGTATGCTGGAGTAGAAGGCACGCCAGATGAGTATTTAATCCAACAATTAGAAAAAGCGGGGTTAGACGAATACATCGTGTATCCGGATCTTCCCCCGCTTAACTAATCTTTTATTTAATTAATTTCATGACATCTTCGGCAATGATTTCAGGCGTTGTTCGCTCCCGATCATTCGCGTTATACGCTTTGCGAATATTGCCCTTCTGATCGACCAGGGTAATGACATTGAGATGTGTAAAGTTGCCATCCTGATCCTTCATCACAGCAGAGTCCAGCGCTGGCATCATGTTGGCCACATCCTCTTCTTTTCCGCGAAGGAAATACCAGCCTGAGTAGTCAGCGTTGAATTTCTGCGACCACGTCTTAATCGCATCCATCGTATCCCGCTCCGGATCGAAGGAGATGGATACGATACCTGCCTCTTTACCAAATACGCCTTTCTCCTGCAGTAAAGTCTGTACTTCAGACAGCATAAATGTCGTCGGCGGACAGACGTCCGGACAATTCGTGAAATAGAAATAGAAGAGCCTTACCTTCCCGTTCGTACTATCAAGACTTACTGTGCTTCCATCCACATTTTGCATTGAAAAATCCGGTGCCTTCTTGAAATCTTCACGCGGCCAGTATAACCAAGCAGCAATAATTGCAAATACCACAACCAGTGACATTAAGAAGATTTGCAAAGAATACTTCTTCGCCCATTGAGACATCGTCTGTTCCTCCCGTTACACTCCCTTTAGTGGTCAGGCTGAATTCCAATTAATTCGATTTGATGCGATATTACATTTTCCCCATCGTATCCAAGACAAGAATGAACAAGTGCAGCAATAACCAGTTAATCGAAAACAAGAAGTTGCGCTTCGCCCAAGCTTCATTGTCCTTCGCCTTGAAGCCCGAGATGCAAATATACAGCCAAATCACATTAAGAATGGTTCCTAATACCCCGTAAATCCAGCTTACATAGCCATACGAATAGAACAGCCAAGTAACCGGCAGAAGCAGCACAACATACGGGATCATTTGCTTCTTCGTCCGCTCGATTCCTTTGACTACGGGAAGCAGCGGGTATCCAGCGGCACGATATTCTTCAACACGTCGAATGCCTAGCGCCCAGAAGTGAGGCGGCTGCCACAGGAATAGAATGAGGAACAACAGGATAGCCCCTTCATCCACTTGACCTGTCACAGATGTATACCCCATAACGGGTGGCATTGCTCCCGAAATGGCTCCAACAGAGGTGCTCCATGTCGATGTTCGCTTCAACCACAGTGTATAAATGACTACATAAACAAACATGCCCAGAACGCCAAACCATCCTGTCAATGGATTGGTCATCAGGAACAAGACCGACAGACCTGCAATACCAAGAATAATGGCATACCAGAGCACAATATTCGGCTGTAAACGACCCGTAGGAAGCGAGCGATTGCGCGTACGTTCCATTTTCATATCGAAATCTCGATCAAAATAGTTGTTGAACACGCATGAGGACGACATCGTAAGTGCTGTACCAATTATCATCCACAGCAAGGTCATCCAAGGAATATCCCATTTGGCTGCCACCCAAAACCCTGTGAATGCAGCCATTAAGTTGGAGCGAATAATACCCGGCTTCGTTAACTGAACAAACTCTTTCCATAATTCGACCCGCACCGGTTCCGGCGATAGCGGGATAGAGTCGGAAGGAGCCTGGTACGTATATTGTTTATCCAAAATGACCTGTTCCTCCTTGTGTTGTACAAACAAGAGCAGAAACTTTGTGTTTCCGCTGTAATTTTCATCATATCAAAAACGTCCAATTGCTGACAATGTCTCGTAGCATCGTTCATCATTTTGACAATCTATTGGATCTTCCTCACAATAGCGTGTGTGGCTATACTTATTTGGAAATTGATGCGAACTCCCAGATATGCAATTTGGATCTGCCGCCAGGAATGCAAGCGGTAATAACGTCCCATTCACTTGTTTCCTCCAGACGAATCCGTCTTAGCTGCAAATACTCTTCGTGTGTGGTATCCATCCACTGCTCCACGAATACGTTAGGTTGGTCAGTTCCTTCATATAATACGACTTGAGGAAAAGGCCGCAGGCGCTCTGTAATCTGTTCTAAATATGCTTCTCGCTTGTCCGGATCAATTCGATACTCGACAAATATAATGTTCATGGTTGATTCCCCCTCTTTCTTATGTTGCCCCCACTGAATCCTTCTTGTGAATTGTACTCATGAGTCATATTCTGGTACATAATTGCTCACAATACAAGAGGGTGATTACGAATATGGATACAAGCACACATGCTGTTATTGGATTGGGGCTTGCCGGACTCTCACACATTGATCCTGCCGTCATGACCCATCCTGCTACGGCTTCGGCCGTCTTCTTCAGTGTTCTGCTCGGATCACAGGCTCCAGACGCGGATGTTGCACTCAAGCTGAAGGACAACACCACCTATATTCGTCAGCATCGAGGCATCTCACATTCCATCCCAATGCTGCCAATATGGGCACTGCTTATCGCAGGTCTAATGACTTTGCTGAACAAGGGTGCCTTGTTCTGGCACGTTCTGCTCTGGACCGCTCTCGCCGTAGTCATACACGTCATTACTGATCTGTGTAATGCCTATGGAACCCAAGCGGCGTGGCCTGTTACAGACAAATGGCTGTCCTTTGACTTCATCTCGCTGTTCGATCCGATTATTTTCTCTTCCCACCTCGTAGCTGTAGCATTGTGGGGATTGGGTGTCTTGTCACCAAGAATAGTATTTCCCGTGCTGTATGCGCTGCTCCTTATGTACTTCTTATGGAGGGCATCTGTACACAAGAAGCTCAAGGATCAGATGCTGCTCTTCGATGAAGAGTACGTCCCTTCGGACACGTATACACTTATTCCGACCGTATCGCTATCCAGATGGAATGTAGTCAAGCCTCTTCCAGAAGGGGCATACCGAATCGGGAACTGGAATCACAATCGTCTCCATTGGACAGAGACGGCCTACTGCGATAAGCATCCAGCAGTAGAAGCTTCCAAGGAGCACCCTGCTGTAGAAGCGCTCCTGTACATTTCACGCTACGCTTGTGCAACGGTAGAGCCAACCGGTTATGGATATGCCGTTCGCTGGGCCGATGTCAGGTATAGGCATCGCAAGCAATTCCCCCTCGTTGCTGTCGTCATGATGAACGCCAAGTATGAGACGCTTGATTATTTCGTAGGCTGGCTGAACAAAACTCACTCCGGCAAGCATTTTGGATTGGAATACGAATAGAAACGGCGTGTAAGGGCACTTAGAAGAAGAAGGTACAGGGAATCTGTGAAGACAGGATCCACTGTACCTTCTTTTTTGGCCAAATGCTGTTGATGCTCACTTATCATAATAAAAGGCTACCCCGCGCGCAGGGTAGCCAAATCATTAGTGCATTTCGATTAGCGGGAACCGCCGGAAAGCGATTGTTGTGCCATTTGCACCAAACGCTTCGTCATGTATCCCCCGATAGAACCGGTATCACGGGAAGTGTAGTTCCCGTAGTAGCCGTCTTGTGGAATTGGAACGCCCAACTCCTGAGCAATTTCGAATTTCATTTGCTGCAATGCAGCAGTAGCCTGAGGAACAACCAAGTTGTTGGAACCAGAACGATTAGACATAGGTGAATCTCCTTTCGCAATTGGCGCTTCTAGTTGTGCAAGCTTGCAAACTTATTTTATCCGGCCTGCAAAATGTTATACTTATCTGTAACATTATTTTGCGAAAAGGAGTCTTCCCCATGAACAAATGGTTATCACTATGGTTTGCATGCTCTTCCATCGCCCTGCTGATCGCAACAGCGATCTCCATCAGCCAAAGTGTCTGGCTTGCTCTTCTCTTTACCATACTTGCTATCGTGAATATGGGATGCGGCTTCATTGTGAAGGCCAAGCTTCGTCGGCGAAGCTTAGCCCAACAAGATCATACATCAGGCCAGTAGGCAAGCAGGCTTAACAAATCGTCCTAGATTTATTGCGGGAGCACGAAGCCCATCCGGCGTTTCACTTCCGTCAATGTCTGCTCTGCCGCTTCACGTGCTCGCTCAGCACCACGACGCAGCGCCTCGTGATGTTCACCTGTGCGTCTTACTTCATGATAGCGGGCCTGAAGCGGCTCGATGAGCGCAGCGACATGCTCAGCCAAATCTTTCTTGAACGGCCCGTACATTTGGCCTTCGTATTTCGCTTCAATTTCAGTTATGGACATACCAGCGGCATGTGCATAAATGCTCATCAGGTTGCTGATTTCCGGCTTATTCGCAGGATCATACTTCACAAGTGCCTCTGAGTCTGTCTTGGCACGACTGATTTTCTTGCGAATGACAGCAGGATCATCTAGCAAGGCAATATAGCTTCCAGGGTTCGGGTTGCTCTTGCTCATCTTCTTGGAGGCATCATCCAATGACATAATCCGTGCGCCGACTTCCGGGATATACGGTTCTGGAACAGTCAGGAAGTCGCCGAAGCGCCCGTTGAAGCGTGCAGCCAAGTCCCGAGTAAGCTCCAAATGCTGCTTCTGATCATCGCCAACGGGAACAAGATCTGCTTGATATAATAAAATATCTGCAGCCATAAGAGATGGATATACGAACAAGCCCGATCCAACTGACTGCTTCCCTTCCGACTTATCCTTAAATTGCGTCATCCGCTCCAACTCACCCATATAGGTGAGTGTGGTCATCAACCATCCAAGCTCTGCATGCTGATGAACATGAGATTGGAGGAAGATGTTCGACTTGCTTGGGTCGAGGCCTGCCGCAATATACAAGGCAGCTACAGATTCTGTCTGCTCACGCAATTTTTCCGGATCCTGCGGTACAGTAATGGCATGCAGGTCTACCACCATGAAGAAGCACTCATGTTCTTCCTGCAGCTTCACGAAGTTTTGGATTGCTCCGATGTAGTTGCCAAGTGTCAATTGACCGCTTGGCTGAATACCAGATAGTACGCGTTTCATCACGCAACACTTCCTTTTCCACAAATATCATTATTCTTGTATCGTCATACTCGAGAACGCAAAAAAGGCCCTTCATCCGCAAGGGACGAAGAACCGTGGTGCCACCCTAATTCGCCTGCATAATCGTATGGCTGTGATTTCTTACAAGCACAATCCTACGAATGTTAGGAAGCATCAGCAAACTATGCTGACTCCCTCATTGCAAGCCTTGACCTCTGTAACGCAGAGCTGCGGCTATGTCTACTTCATGCACTTCACCGGTTCAACACAGCACTCCGAGGCCCATTCCAACTATGCATTCGCGTCGGTTCACAGCGACCACCGACTCTCTGGAGCTACCGCATAGCGTACTTGTCCTCATCATCATTTTACACGAATTCAATTATATC
This sequence comes from Paenibacillus sp. KS1, assembly GCF_001680695.1. Classification (NCBI taxonomy): domain Bacteria; kingdom Bacillati; phylum Bacillota; class Bacilli; order Caryophanales; family Paenibacillaceae; genus Paenibacillus; species Paenibacillus sp. KS1. The sequence goes on from NZ_MAIS01000007.1 coordinate 82,743, forward strand.
CTATCACTTATGCGAGCTCTACATAACTAGGAATTAGCCATAAGGATAGCGAAGATCATTGTATTTGTCAATCTGTTCTGTTGCCCGTTTATCGCCCGCTTGAATTAGACCTTGTGTGCTTCAATGACTTTAATGCGTGAATTTGCTATCATGAAAATAACAAACCATTACATAACTTCACGAGCAAAGGGGCAATTCGCATGTATCAGATTACGAGAGGCAAATGGAACGATCATGAGACAGTTATTCTTCACAGTGACACGCTTGAGGCAACATTGCTGCCTTCCCTAGGCGCTAATCTCATTCGTCTGTGGGACAAAGTGCTTGAACGCGATATTTTGCGTACGCCAGCTGAGAGCGATCTGGATTATTATATGACCAAACCTTACCACTTCGGCATCCCTATGCTTATGCCGCCTGGACGGATACGCCGCGGACAATTCCAATATGCAGGAGTGTCCTATCAGTTTGATCAGAACACAGCCAACAACAATCACATTCATGGCTTGCATCGTTTGCAATCGTGGCAAGTTATATGTGCCGAAGCAACCGAAGATCACGCTATCGTCACGGTTCAGTTCCATTCTTCTGAAGATAAGCACTGGATGGAGCAATATCCAACACCTCTCCAGTTCGAGCTTACTTACGAACTGAAGGGAAGCCAACTGACACAACAATTGCAAGTAACCAACGTTGGTGGGCAGACTGCACCATTTGGCTTCGGAACACATACGTGGTTACAACTTGATGGCGAACCGAACCGCTGGACCCTGCAGGTTCCTGTTACAGGTGTGTATGAGCTGGACGAAGAGCTTATTATGACAGGAAATACGTTGCCGCTGGGTGATAACGAGAAGCTGCTCTCCGGAATGAACTTAGAAGGAACCGACTTCGATACGGTATTCAGCATAGGCGAGCATAAGCCTGAAGCTTGGCTGTCCCGCGAAGACGGTTATCGTATCCGCTATACAGGCAATGAGCCTTGGTTCAAGCATTGGGTTCTCTACACTCGAGGCACTGCGAATGAAATTATCTGCATAGAGCCTTATACTTGGCTTCCTGATGCGCCAAATCTTCCATTCGGCAATGAGGTTACAGGCTTGATTGAACTTGAGCCGAACAAGCCAGTTATCCTCAACTTAGAGCTTGAAATCCAACATCCATAACAGGGGAGGCGACAAGCCTCCTTTTTGCGTTCCACCCACGATTGCCAGATCAGGACAACTTGGCATTATTTACATTTCACAACGAGCACTTCCTCTCGCATATTTCATCTCTATCTCTCCATAATAACTATCACAAGGAGGTGAACAACATGCCAAATCAACAACAAGGAAGCGGAAGCCGTTCCAACAATCTCGTTGTTCCTCAAGCAACAGCAGCACTTCAACAAATGAAATTTGAGATTGCTCAAGAATTGGGTATTCCAATTTCTCAAGATGGTTACTACGGTAACTATACTTCTCGCGATATGGGCTCCATCGGAGGCTACATCACGAAGCGTCTTGTACAAATTGCTGAACAGCAATTGGCTGGCCGCGCTCGCTAAGCTTAGCTGTTGAACCTTTTTAAGCTAGTTACGCAACACCCCATACTTACGAAAAAAAGCAGGACGTCCTACTACAACCAACTGGTGTTAGAAGGGACTCCTGCTTTCTTATTTACAAATAACATTCGACAATTGCGAATGAATACATTAAGATACATTTCTGTAAGTATGTAGATTCTCTTCCTTCTTATCCAAAATATGAACCATATTATGATTCGATTCAAACCATGTGCTGACATGCAGCTCCCCATGCCTAACTGTAAAATCGTACACAATCTCCCCATGCGTCCAATGCTTTTTATGTTTCAGCGCATCAATCGCCGTTTGCAGAAATTGGGCAATCTGCTGCCTCGACAATCCTTGTCGAATCGGCTTTAGTTCACCAGCACAGCTTTCCAACGCATCGTGCTTCACACCGAATTTCCCAATGATATCATTGCGAAGACAAACTACAATTGTTCCACCTGTCAAACCAATCAGCTCTGATTCTAATTTCTCAAAAACTAGGCTTATTTGCCTAGCTAATGGAATCGAGACAGACTTCATCTTATTCATTCCTCCCTATTTTGACAGAAGCTTAGCTTCAATTTTATGGTTCTTTAGTCACAGTATAAGGGATTATTTTCCTTTAATCAACACATTTTTACATCACCTAAAATCGTCTTGACGAATTTCGTCTAATCGTGTTGAATTTACTAACATTTTCATAGACCATCTTCACAGCCGATGCTATAATGATTTCAAATTCTAAATTTTGGCATGACAGGGGAAAGGAGCGGTCCTATGAACTGGTTCTACAAGTTAAACTTCAAACAAAAGCTGCTGTTCGGCTGTTACAGTATCGTCGGCCTATTCGCACTAGCGACAATAGTCCTACTCCTAGCTGATGTATCGCTTACAACCGGGATAATCATTATCGCCATTCTAATCGGTGTTAGCTATCCCATTATTAACTTTCTGGAAAGTTCATTGAGTGCCCCGATCAAAGACATTGCCCAGTCAGCCCTGCAAGTATCGAAGGGTGACTTCTCCCAAACGTTGAACGTGACAACGAATGATTCACTTGGCGAGTTAGGGCATGCTTTTAATTCCATGATCATTAAGCTTCGTGAGATTTTACGCCAAACGACCGATATTACGCGGCACGTATCCGAATCAAGCAGAGAAATGTATCATATGAACCACAATTTAAAGCTCGTTATGGAACAGGTGACAGCTTCATCAAATGAACTTGCGATTGGAGCAGCGGAAATCTCCGAAGATGTCGCATCGATGTCGGATTCCGTCAAGCAAATTGAGCAGAAGGTTGAGTCCTATACATACTCTACGAAGGAAATGAATGAGCGTTCTGCCCTTACAGTCGGTCTCGTTGCTAAGGGAAGAACGGCAGTCGAGACACAAAGCGCAGGCATGCAGCGCAACATCGAGGCAACTGATCAAGTAGCTTCGACAATTGAGGAACTTGCACGGCAGGCAGATGGCATCTCCAAAATTACACGCACCATCTCTGACATTGCTGAGCAGACAAACTTATTGTCTCTAAATGCCTCTATCGAGGCGGCACGTGCTGGCGAGCATGGCCGTGGCTTCGCAGTCGTCGCACAGGAGGTTCGCAAGCTTGCTGAAGAATCTTCCGCTTCGACGAAGGAAGTATTTACTCTGGTGAAAAGCATTGAGTCAGGCATCCGCCAGGCAATTACGAATATTCAAGTCAATGAAGAGGTCGTTCACGCCCAAACGGATTTAATTAAAGAAACAGAGCGCATCTTCCTAGAAATTGTAGATAGCATTCAATTTATTACCGAACAAATTGCCGCCTTCGCGAATGAAAGTGACACAATGCTGGAGGGAGCTGTAACCATTTCAAGCTCCATCGAGAACATCTCAGCAATTACACAGCAATCTGCTGCGGGAACAGAGCAAGTATCTGCTTCTATGAATGAACAAATTACATCCGTGCAAGCGATGGCCGATGCCACGGAGCAAATGCAGCAAAAGGTCATCCAGTTGCAGCGCACGATTCAAGTTTTTAAATTCTAATAATGCATATTCGATAACCAAAACAAACGGGGCAGCCACTAGTAGAATGCTACTAAGGGCTGCCCCGCTGTTATTGGATTACCTATTTACTTATCTCACAGCTATTCAGCACCGTAAATGATAAGTTTTAATCTCCAATTCCATTATGCAAGTTATACAGTTGCTTCTTGTTCAACTGCAAGCGTGCGCTTGCGATCCTTGCGGTTCCACAACATGAAGCCAAATGTTCCAAGAAGGGCAAGGACAAAACCAATGCTGTACATGACATTACCGCCATACGATTCCTGCAGTGCTCCGCCAATAACTCCTCCTGCCAATCCGGACAAGCCAAAGAACACCATACCGAGCAGCGATTGTCCTGTAGCTGCTAATTTCTGCGGGAGAAGCTGCACTACGAATTCGATTGCTAAGGCCCAGAAGCAAGCATACGTAATCGAATGCAGTCCTTGCAGTACGATTAGCATCACCGGCTCCGTCGTTATGGAATACAGCAGCCATCGAAGCGCATATAGCATGCCTACGGCGGAAAGCAATGTCAACATTCGATAACGCTTCATGATTCGTCCCATAATGATGAAGCCAAAAACTTCACTGAATCCTGCAACAGCCCATGCAATCGATACCTGCCCGGAGGTTGCGCCCAAATCGCTCATATGCAGCGATAGTAGCGCATCATTCATCCGGTGGGGCATCCCGATGACGAAAATAAGAGCAAGCAATACAAGCAAGGAAGGAATGGTGAGCGCCTTTTTCAAAATGGTCATGTTCACCGCTTCATCCGGCTCGCCATCATCATATCTCGGTTCCTTCAAAAAGAACATGCCGATAAAAAAGCTGGACCAGACCGGCAAATACATCCAGAACAGTGAATCCACTCCGCCCACCAAATCAAATACCTGTGCTAGCGTTACAGCCGTTATGGTGAAGCCAACTGAACCCCAAAGGCGAACAGCTCCATATGATTGCTGCATAGAATTGGCTATTTTAACTGTTAACGTATCAAGCAATGAAATCGATGGAAGATAGCAAATATACAAAATCAGAATACTTACCGCGACAAGGATACGATCCGTTGTCAAAAAAGCTAATGACGCTGATATTCCCAATACAATCCACAAGCCGATTAGTAGCGGGCGAACCTTTCGGATGCGGTCGCTAATCAGACCTGCGGCAGGCTGTGCAAACATCGCCAGAAAAGGCCCCAACATTAATATAGTGCCTACTTCAAACGGTTCGAAACCCCGCTCCCGCAATAGAAGCGGCAAATAAGAAAGCAGAACGGCATTCGTTGAGTAAAACAAAGCATGGAACAGCTTAAGAAGCCTAGTTGATGTCGCCAAGTTGTTTTTCCTTTCTATTTAAGCCTCATTTAACTTGCACGGTCTATCCGTTGTCACTCTAATTTATTCAGTCATTTGCAGGAACAATTCCACGTCTTGCAATGTCACATCTATCGCCGATTGCCAGAAATCTGGCTTCGTCAAATCTACGCCAAGGTGCTTCTGTGCAAGATCCTCTACCGTCATTACCGCTGTATCTCTCAGCAATGCATCGTACTTCGCTGCGAAGGATTCGCCTTCTTCTAAAGCCCGCGCATACAATCCCGTACTGAACAAGTAACCGAACGTGTATGGGAAGTTGTAGAATGGCGTTCCAGTCAGATAGAAGTGCAGTTTGGACGCCCAGAAATGCGGGTGATACGAATCCAGTGCACCACAGTATGCTTCCTTCTGCGCCTCTTCCATAAGCGAGCACAATTCTTCAGAGGACAATACTCCTTGCTTGCGTTTCTCATAGAAGCGAGTCTCGAACAGGAAGCGCGCATGAATATTCATATAGAACGCAATGGAACGTTGAAGCTTATCTTCCAACAGCGCCAGCTTCTCCTTCTCGTCCTTCGCTTGCTTCACCGCAGAGTCAGATACGATCATCTCGGCAAAAGTGGAAGCCGTCTCTGCAACGTTCATTGCATATGACTGTGCAAATGTAGGCAGATCCTCCATCACATGCGTATGATAGCCATGTCCAAGCTCATGAGCGAGGGTGGACACATTCGACGGTGTACCTGCATACGTCATGAAAATACGTGTCTCATTGCTTGCAGGCATCGAAGTACAGAACCCACCTGGACGCTTGCCAGGGCGGTCTTCCGCTTCGATCCAGCGCTTCTCGAATGCATTCACTGCGAACTTGGCCAAACGCGGGCTGAACTTCTCGAATTGCTCGACAATCGTACGCGCACCCTCATCATAAGAAATCTTGGATTGCGTGCTGCCAAGTGGAGCCTCTACATCACACCATGTGAGTTTTTCTACACCAAGCAGTTTCGCTTTGCGCTCCAAATATTTCACGAACGGCTGCTTGTTGCGGACAATTGTATCCCACATTGTATTTAGCGTCGCCTGCGACATCCGGTTGTAGGCAAGCGGCTCCTTCAACACTTCGTTCCAGCCACGGTTCTCATATAGCTTCAAGCGGAAGCCTGCAATTCGGTTAAGGGCATCAGCACAGTAGTCCGCACGCTCTCCCCATGCTTCTTCCCACTTCGCAAACATGTCCTCTCGTACCGAGCGATCAGCATCGGACAGCTTGTTATCAGCCTGACCTGCAGACAAGTGTACGATCTCTCCATTTTCCTCATGAGTGATGCGGAAATGAGATACAATCGTGTTGTAACTTGCTCCCCAGCCATGATAACCATCCGTTGCCAAATCGCCAACAAGCGCTTCCTTCTCCGGTGACATTTTCTCCCGAGCCCATTCACGGCGTTCGGTCAGATTAAAGGAGATGCCTGCAATTTCAGGCAGTGCAACAAAATCAGACCATACTTGCTCGTCCATGCCGCGCAGGATCTCATCATACAACGTATTCAAGGTTACTAATCGAGCGCCGATGGAGCGTACACGATCGGATAGTTGAATTGCTTTTTTATCCTTCACGTTTTGCGCCGTCAAGCAGCCTATGTAAGAACCAGCTTCCGATAATTTTGCAAGCATCTGCTGCAGCTGCTGTGTCAACCGAGCAAGCTGCTGGGCTTCTTCAACCGATTGAGGGATCGTCATGCTTTTAAGCTCGCTCGTAATCGAAGTGATTTTCTGCTCGCCAGAAGACAGTGAAGCCTGCAGTGCTTCGGATTCTGATCCACCTTCAAAAATGACATCCAAATCCCATGTTTGACTTAACGGTTGTTTCATCGTGCACACACCTTTCATTTGGCTTAATTTGTCCACACCTATTCAACCTTGCAAAGTTTGAGTTTTGCACCTTGACCGTGTATAACTAAACTATATCAAAATTTATAAGAACTCGCATAGGGAGGTTCGTGAGATGAAACCATTGCCAATCTCTGCAGACACTGCTGTCAAACTGTCTAAGGCGCTTAATGTTCCCTTAGAGCAGCTCATGCATATGCCGCAGCACATTCTTATACAGAAGCTCGCGGAGCTTAATAAGGCCGATCAGAGCCCTTCTGGCGCAGAACAATCATCGGAGAACACCAAGGAATGATACCATTTGAAAATACACTGCCGTATGATCAGCTAATGGGCGACCTGTATATATCAACCTGCCCGTTTTGTAAGAAAGACAATGTCCTTCTTCCCATTAAGCCAAATGAGCTTCCTGATATCCATGACGGCAAGAAACGGCTCCTTGTATTCCCTTGTTGTCGCAACCGCCTCGTCATCGTCGACGCGGATAACGATTATTTGCTCGCAGACCGCGCGATTCGATAGAATGCATGGATCAGTGAGGATTGATTTTCACTGGTCAAGACAAAGACGTGTACCCCACTTCTGCCGGATACACGTCTTCTTGTCTCCTCATTCAATCGGCCATACTTGATGTAGCGTTTTCAGTTGCTTCTCTCATTTCCTCACGAATTAATGTCCACTGCTCTCTAGCAGCTCGGATCATTGCCGCATCCATGATCCTTTTATCATGAACAATTTTACTGAAGCATTTCACAGCCTCATTGAATTCGCCTAATCTGCGATACAGCTCCCCGATAATAAAAATGAGCCGCGCATCGTTCTGATCGCGCCACTCCTGCTCCAGCACGGCAACATAGGCGTCAAGTGCATATTGCATATATCGACGCTCTTCTACCACATCATTGCGATATCGATACAACCATGCGATATGGTGAAGAAGACCAGCAACCACACGATGGCTCTCGCCAATAGTCTGAGCTGTTAACAGAGCCAGCTGGTACGTTGCAAGCGCATCCTCCCAAGTCCGCTCGCCACCGTAATCACGGTTCTTCCACTGGTTCGCGATGCGTGCTTCGAACTTCCTACGCTGCGGCTCGTACCAATGTTTTAAGGAATTTTCTGTGGATGCACATCCACATGAAGGACATACCCGAACTACGTAATAGTCCGGATTCACCTTGCCCTCGTCATAATGCGTACAAAAATCACTGTCAATGCGTGAGGGCTTCTTGAAGCGAGGCCGTACACGCGAAGTAACAAATACCTGTTCACAGTACGGACAGCCTACCTTCACCGTAAAAAGCGGTTCAACCTCCATAAATCGTTCCTCTTTTCTGCTGATCGATTATGTGAGTCGCACGAAGTCCATGAAAACGAATCTATTATGGAATACATGAGCCGTTCTATTTGAACAAGGAATTAAGCCTCATCATTCGTATTAATAAAGTGATACGCTGGGCCCGATAAGCGATCGATAACCATCGTTGCCAGCCCTGGCTCCATTCCAATCTCATGAAGCGCTTCCCGCATGCAGCCTAACCATGCATCTGCACGATCACGCGTTATCGGAAATGGTAGATGACGTGCACGCATCATTGGATGTCCGAACTGATCAGAGTAGAGAGATGGTCCTCCGAAAAACTGCGTCAAGAACATGAATTGTCGTTCCATTACCGGCATAATATCCTCTGGGAATAGTGGCGCAAGCAAAGGATGAGCCTGGACTCGTGGATAGAAAGCCTCCACCATCTTCCGAACCGTCGCCTCTCCGCCGATCGCCTCATATATTGTTTGACTGTACCGTTCCATAATCGCTCCTATCTATTCTCCATCATGCGACTGCCATCAACAGCCAGCATTTCGTCAATAAAGTAGTCCTTGTTCAACACTTTATTACAAACGAGCAGAAGTTTCAATCAAATGAATGGTGAACGCGCAAATAAGCACAAAAAAACGCTGAGCATCTGTTCAGCGTCTGGCCGTAGTTGTAGTCTCTTCTTACCTTTATTTACCAATCTTCTTCTGGTGATCCCATTAACGATTCCCGAATGACATAAACAAAAGCGCAAACAAGGATGCCTGCAATAATGCTCACACCAATCACCCCTAACGATCGGATACGCATTTCATCTTTCTTGTATTTTTAGTGTACCATAATGCTTCCCGAAATGACACGGATAAATGCAAGCGTTTCCTTTACGTTTTGATTACAGAATAAAGACAGAATTGTATCATCACAGCGCTGTTCTGAAGGTGAACAGCATGATTGTTGTCCCTTTATCATATGTTGTATTGCAGTGGTCGTCCCATTGACTGAAGAAGTAGAGGGAGTGAATATACAATGAGCCGCTCTCGGACAAGCTCCTCCATCCAGATTGTACTCATCGCAGCAACGATTGGTCTCTTCATTTTATTAATGATCATATATCCTGACACCGTATTATCCGCTTCGACACGGGGGTTGGCCATCTGGTGGGACGTTCTGTTCCCATCCTTGCTCCCGTTCTTTATTATATCCGAAGCTCTGCTTGGTTTCGGAATTGTACACTTCATTGGCACCTTGCTTGATCCAATCATGCGCCCGATGTTCCGCATCCCTGGAATCGGCGGGTTTGTGGTCGCTATGGGGTATGCTTCCGGTTACCCTGTTGGAGCCAAGCTCACCACTCAGCTGCGAATGCAGAGGCTCATTTCCCGTGAAGAAGGGGAGCGCCTCGTCGCCTTCACCACGTCATCCGATCCCATATTTCTAATAGGTGCTGTATCCATCGGATTTTTCGGAGACGCCAGCCTAGCTCTTACGATTGCACTTGCTCATTACGGAGCGGCATTTGTCGTCGGGCTATTGATGCGATTCCATGCTCCGCATGCTCCTATGACACCCATAGCAGCAGCTGTCGAGCCGATCTCCTCCCATGGACAGACGAAGCGTGTCAGGCAGACTCCCCTCGTTGTCCGCGCCTTCTGGGCCATGCATGAGGCAAGGCAGAAGGATGGCCGCTCCCTCGGCACCTTATTGCAGGAGGCTGTTGCCTCCTCTTTAAAGCTTATGATCGTTGTAGGAGGGCTGGTTGTCTTTTTCTCCGTTGCGATGGACTTGCTGTCCGCAATTGGGGTTATGCGTGTATGGGAGGCTGTGCTGCAAGGGCTGCTTCAGACTGTTCAATTCCCCGCCTCCCTCTCTTCCGCCTTTTCCGGTGGAATATTTGAGGTCACTCTTGGCGCTAAGGGCGCTGGAGCCGCGGACTCAGCTGGCACTCATGCACAAGTGGTAGCCGCAGCTTGGATTTTGTCATGGGGCGGATTGTCCGTCCATGCCCAAATCGTTAGTATTATGAATCAGTGCGATTTACGATATATTCCTTTCTTTGTTTCCAGACTCATTCACAGCTTCCTTGCCGCATTCGCCGCTTTTATCCTGTATCCGCTGCTCCATACAAGAACGGTACAATCCTTGCTCCCTACGTGGCTGTCTGACTTAGACAACAGCATAATCCCAACGAAAGTATGGAATACAGCATGGTCAGCCACACATACTGGTCTTCTAGCAGCCTTCGCCATTCTCATTATATTGAGCATCGGATCAGCGGCTGTTGGATTGCTGCGATACTTCCATCGAATGGGCAGATAAGGGAACGGTAATCTGCTTCAGATGAAATGGCGATTGTATTCCAGATGTGGAACGTATAATATGGAATTGGATATACTTCGTTATAAATCTTAATGAAAAGCAGTGCAAAGGAGCCAACGCCTTGAAGTACGCAGTAATGAACCGGGGAGACGACGTATCTGCCGCATTAGCTGACACGTTCCACCAACTGGCCAACGATCGGGGCCTAGTACGTGATGATGACGAACCGAATATTGTATTATCCATAGGCGGAGACGGCACGATGCTTCAAGCGTTCCATCGATACATCGATCAGCTTGATCAACTTGCATTTGTTGGCATCCATACCGGCCACCTCGGGTTTTACGCGGATTGGAAGCCAGATGAAATTGAGATGCTCGTTCAGTTGATTGCAGATAATCGAACTCAAGATCAAATATCACCGCGCATCGTCAAGTATCCGCTAATTGAGCTGCAAGTCGCTACTCATGACAACGGCTCCAACAAGACATACATCGCATTGAATGAGTTTACGCTTAAAGGGGTAGAAAATACGCTCGTCGCTCAAATTGATATTAATGACGAACTGTTCGAAATGTTCCGTGGAGATGGGGTGTGCGTATCTACTCCGTCTGGAAGTACAGCTTACAATAAGAGTCTCGGCGGGGCTATGGTTCACCCCTCGATCCCATCGATTCAACTTGCTGAGATTTCATCCATCAACAACCGTGTGTATCGTACGCTTGGATCGTCGCTTATTTTGCCGAAGCATCATCATTGCGACATCCATTCTCAGAAGAAGCAGAAATTGCTCCTGACGGTTGATCATATCAACATTCCGTTGGAGCAGCTGTGCTCCATACGCTGTAGAGTCGCCGATCAGAAGGTAACATTTATTCGCTATCGTCCATTCCCGTTCTGGAATCGGGTGCGTGAAGCCTTCCTCGGATATGACGAGCACGGCTGTTATAACGTATAAGTTCAACTTCACAATGCCCGCTGTTCACTGGACGGCGGGCATTGCTATGTCCTATTCATGCAAACGGCACCGCTTCTCGTCTTGAACAGATGAGAAGCGGTGCCGGTAAGTCCATCTACTATGGTATTATACTGTGTCTGCTTAGGAACGCACTTCTTTAGGTGCGCGTTCTACCCGCTCTGCCCGTTCCTTCGATTCCGCAGCAGGTCGTGGCTGCGCACCTGCCTGATTCGGTGTACCGCCTTTGCCATGATTCTGCTTATTGCGATTGCGCGAATGACGAGGCTTACGCTCAGACGAGGATGGCTTCGCAGCTGGTTCCGCTACTTCATCCTGATTATTTTGCTTCGGCTGGAGTACGATCCCCTGCTTCGGTTGCTGCGGCGGCAAATCCGCAGTAGGCGCTTCCAATGCTGCTGCACCTTCTTGTTCTGCTTCATCTCCCTGATCTCCAGCAGTCCTTACACGGACATCCTTGTTGCCTACCCTCTCCAATATGAAATAGGCGCATCCGAAATTGCAATATTCATTAATGTAATCCATCATTCCGGACAAGGCGCTATCCTTAGTGGATTTCGCATGAGTGTCACGGAAGAAGCCTTTGAGGCGAAGCTGATTGTATCCCCAATCCCCTAGAATGTAATCATACCGTTCTAGTACTTCGCTATAGCGACCCTTGAATGCTTCCGGATTCCATGCGTTCTTGTACTCATGAATGACTTCGTACGATCTGCCTCCAATTTGAATCACGTCCGTGATTCCCCCTTCCCCTGCCGCAGCAGGCTCAAGCACGAACGGAGGAGCGCGCTTTATCGAGGTTGTTCCCATAACATAGAGGCCTGCATGCTCCCTCTCCTCCCGATTGCCGCCGCTGCTCCTTACAAGTCGCTAGCAACTTGTAAGGAGACTGGGACATCGAGTAGATGATGCATTCTTCCCGCTGCTGAACATCGGCTTCTCGAACGGTCACTCTTTAGGCGAACTCCGTCTCATCGCCAGCGGCTAACAACACGATTACGCTTGTGTAGCCATGGACTTATGAGCGGACTGGACTTGTTCATGCGCATGGTAGGAACTGCGGACAAGTGGTCCCGATTCCACATGGCTGAACCCACGCTTCAATCCTTCGTTCTTCAGCTCTGCAAATTGTTCTGGAGTGTAATATTTCTCAACGAACAAGTGTTTCTTCGTCGGCTGTAAATACTGTCCAATTGTCATAATGTTGCAATCAACGGCGCGAAGATCGTCCATTGTCTGCAAGATTTCATCCCATTCTTCCCCTACGCCAAGCATTATGCTGGATTTCGTAGGAATGTTCGGCTGCATTTCCTTAGCACGCTTCAACAATTCAAGTGTGCGTTCATACTTCGCCTTCGCACGTACACGGTCGGACAACCGTTCTACCGTCTCGACGTTATGATTGAGAATGTCTGGCTTTGCGTCCATAACCAACTTAAGTGCATCCCAATTACCCATAAAGTCCGGGATAAGCACTTCCACACTGCAGAGTGGCAACCGGCGACGTAGCGCCCGGATCGTCTCTGCAAAGATCGATGCTCCTCCATCATTCAAATCGTCTCTGGCTACGGATGTAACGACACAATGGCGCAAGCCCATGCGCTCTGCAGCTTCTGCTACGCGTTCTGGCTCCTGCAAGTCCAATTCCGTCGGCATGCCGGTATTGACCGCACAGAAGCGGCAAGCACGAGTGCAGATGTCTCCCAAAATCATAAACGTCGCCGTACGATTTGCCCAACATTCATAAATGTTCGGACAACGTGCTTCCTCGCATACGGTGTGCAACGTTTTGGAGCGCATCATATCTTTAATCTCGGAATAGTTCTCTCCGGTAGTCAGCTTGATGCGTATCCAATCTGGTTTCTGCTTCTGCTCTCTCGTTTTCATGGAGTCTACCTTCCTTCTTGTTCGCTTAACCTTGACCTAATTCTGTATTATACCATGAACCCTTCAAAATCTATACCTACGTGTCCATTGCTTGGATAAAAAGGCCATTTACGCACATTCTAACATTAAATCAACCTTTTCAGGTATGGAATAAGGAGGAAATGAAGACATGAGACAAGCTCCATCTTATCTATGTGCAGGACTTGCCTTATGGCTGGGGCTGATGACACCACATTCGGCGGTGTCGGTTCATGCCGCTCCGTCTGGTTCACAGCAGCAGAAGATTCAGTCTAGCCAGCAGTCTGGAGCTGCCAAAGATTCTGGTCAGGCACCATCCCCGGCAGGGGATGTATGGAAAGAGCGTCGAAATTTATATGAGCAAATGTCGATACTGACCGGAATCCCTTGGTACCGATTAGCTGCCATCGACCAGTACGAGCGGGCGTTGACCAAAGCCAACCCAAAACAGCGTAAACATCCAGATCGACTAACAGGCGTATATGTGGATCCCCATAAATGGGCTGGCATGCTAAACCCGGATATCAATGATGACAACCCGAAGTCGATATCTATCTTTAGAGGTATTGGACGCGACGGTTCCGGGGACAATCGTGCGGACGCCTCGAATGATGTGGACTTGCTCTACAGCGTCGCTTCGATCATTGGAGCCTATGGGCCTAATGTCGAAGATTTCGGCAATGGACTGTGGCATTATTATTCCAATCCACGTGCTGTTCAGCGTGTCCAGCAGTATGCGCGGATTTTCGAGCATTTCGATAAAGTAGATCTGTTCGAGTATACTTTCCCATTGCCTCTTGGAAGCTCCTATTCATATCGAAGTACTTTTGGAATGGGACGGCATTACGGGGGATATCGTATTCATGAAGGCACCGATATCTTTGCCGGATATGGGGTTCCTGTGCGCAGCACCTGCTATGGCATCGTTGAGGTGAAAGGCTGGAACCGTTACGGCGGCTGGCGGATCGGCATACGTGATCTGAATAACATTTATCATTATTACGCCCACCTTTCTGGTTATGAAAAACATATTAAGGTTGGCGATATCGTCACCCCAGGTCAGACAGTAGGATGGGTTGGCAGTTCTGGATATGGCAAGCCTGGCACATCAGGCAAGTTCCCTCCGCATCTCCATTATGGCGTATATCGCGATCGCGGCTTAGTCGAGTACGCATTCGATCCGTACCCGCTTCTGTATCAGTGGGAACAATCCGATAAACGCAAGCGGCTGAATTCCAAGCGGCGCTAACGATTGGGTTCTAAATAAGGCAAAAAGGGCACATCTTTCGGCCGTACCGATGAATGTGCCCCTTCTTCATATACGAATCCCATACACATTCCATTACACATCTGATACAGATGCATGCGCCCTTTATCATACAGAATTGATTTTTTATCGCTTACAGCCTCATCATACTTTTCATTTCATATCTTTGTGCGCCATAATCCGATCACGATCCAGTATTGCCGTTACCGCCATGCTGCTGCACATCACCAGTCTCGGCCGGAGCTGTCGGATCAGCATGCGTTTCCGTCTGTGCTGGAACTGTTATCCCTTCCTGCTTGCTGCCGGAAGTAATACTCCCACTTCCTCCGCTGCTTGGAACCGACTGCATAGGCAGCGACAAGGCAGGGGCTTTTTCCCGATTCGCTCCCACTGGCTGGCCCTTGCCATCATAATAGTACATTGGAACATCCCCTACGACGAGCAAATAGGAGATTGGAATTTGAGTTTCAACCACTTCAGGCTCCAGATCGAATGGAATGACAATCGCGACCTCTTCCGTCACCTTGATATACACCTCAACCAGTACCATATTGATGCCAACGTCCATAGGGCGAGTATTCAACTCCACCTTAACCGCACCCTGCGGCTCCATCTTAACCGGTATCCGTGGGCCGAAGGAAGCGATCAGTGGACTGCCCAGCGCTTGACCAAGCGGAATCTTGTCACTGATTTCATGAATATTCTTGAGCGAGGACTCTACAATATCTACCGTTTCGGAGGTAATCCGCATATGCTCGTTGTAATTCAAGACGAAGCTTGTCACTTTACCGCGTGAATCGGTTTTCCATTCAATCAGCTTATCGAGTTCTCGTCCACGCATCACCTGATCGGTAATCGCTCGGTTAATGGCCTGCGTCGCAATTTGCTTTACACGAATTTTAGCCAAATGCATGAGCGGCCCCTTCACATTTCTATCCACGTAGACAAACAATTGCACTGTCAATAGGGTGAAAATAACGAGCGCAATGAAGAAGGCTCTGCGTTTTCGCTTCGGCTTCGCTTGTCTGCTGCTCCAGCCTGTTGATACATTTTTGGCTTCTGATTGACTTGCAACTGGCATCCTCGGCCGTGGACGCCACCCTGACGCTCTCCAGCCTGGACGGCGTTTGCTCCAAGATATTTTCGGCCATCTCCATCGCCGCGCACGGAACCCGCTCGAACGCCACCTGTTCACATCCGATTCCCCCTTCCGGTCGGTGCAACGAGCAGCCTGTACGTTCTCAGTGTATGCTTGCCCGAGGGAAAAAAGAAGAAATCAACCGTGTAATGTATTGCAGTACAAAAAAACGAGCAACCAGATTAATTCGGATTGCTCGTTCGATATGAATGATAAAAATAGTCTCCTGAATTCCGATTTGCTCCATTACTTTTTCATTCACCATTCAATTTATTACGTACATGTAACCTGTATCAAAATGTTAACGAAGAATATCTCCACTGATTATCTAGTGCCTTCCATACATCGTTCGTCTCAGCACCTACATACCAATAGGCAAATCCCGCTACATTGCGCTTGCTCGCCATTGCATACTTCGAACTCAGGGAGCGGCTTTCTTCTGCCCACACTTGATGTCTTATTCCTCGATCCATGAAGTCAGCGATATACTGTGATGTTCGGTCATCCCATTTGACCTTGCGGGAACGAAGCAGCTCACCCTGCTCGTTCAATGTCATTTCACGGGAAGAAACACCTTTTTCTTTGATCGCCCAATCTCTCGTATAGAAGGGAAGTGCTGCGATGACTTTGTTAGCCGGTACCGACTCCACAAGTTTATCCAGCGCGCGCTGCACCCATGGCAGCGATGACACGGATCCCGCATTCGGCGCACCGTCCCAGTGCTCATCGTAACTCATCAGCACCATATAATCCGCAGACTTGCCAAGTGCTGCATAGTCAAACGCCTCCGTCCAATCTGTCCCCAAGTCAGGAGACACATCAATAGATAGGACTGCCTTCTGTTGATGCAGCTTAGCCGCCAGTTCCGACACGAACACGGTTAAGGCCTGTCTATCATCTGGTCGCACATTTTCAAAATCAAGATTTAAACCATCTAACCCATATGTCTTCACAAAGCCCGACAGCTTCGCAATGACCGCATTCTTCTTCGTCGGATCCGTAAGCACCTGATGCGTTAAATTCGCATTGAAGCGATTGCCGACAAGCGCCCACACCTGCTTGCCATGCTGCTTCGCCCACGTTAGGAGCGCCTTATCAGTTTGATCTGTAACCGTCTGCTTCTCATCAAGGAAATACCATCTTGGCGATAATGTATTAACGGTTGATCCCGAAACCTTCTCTATATACTGCTGCGTCGTAAGCTCATGCATCCATCCCATCTCGATGCGCTTCGGCGGGGTCTTCGTCAGAGCCTTCGACCAATCAGGACGTTGAAGCGCCCGATTCAATACGACGGCCGTCTCCTGCCGGGTCAGCGGATCATTTGGACGGAACCCTTCATCGTCACCGGTCATAAGGTTCAGCTTTTGCATGATGCTTACATACGGTACTGCCCATTTCGCAATACGCGATGAATCTGGATAAGACAATACTCCAGAGCCGGATATCGCTGATTGCTTGAAGGCACGTACAATCATTGCAGCCGCTTCCTGGCGAGTTACAGGCTGCTGCGGCTGGAAGCTTCTCTCCCCTGTTCCCTGTACCAAATGCAGCAATGACCCAGCTTGAACCGCACCATAGTACCAAGCGCTGCGCGGCACGTCATCATAGGCAGAAATGTCACTTGCCACGGGGTGCAAATTAAACATTCGATTGATCATGCTGATTAACTCCGCTCGGGTCACAGATTTCTCCGGTTCATAGCGTCGATTACCAGACCCGTTCACAATGCCTTTCTTATATAAGGTGACAATATCCTGCTGTCCGTATATGCCAGCAATATCATCGAATGGCAAACCTGAACTTGCACTCTTTGATTCTCCCCATGCCAAACTTCCGGTTATAAACATCGCGGCCACAGCCGTTAACAATACAATTTTGCGTCGAAAGGTCACTTCGATATCCTCACTTTACTAGAGATGATAGATTGCGCTATCTTCCATCCTAGCAAAAAAAGACTCTTTAATAGCCACTAAAATAATGGAAAATTACATATTTGTATGTTTATAGGACGCGAAACTCCCAATAAGCAACGAAACCAATATGATAAATAAAGCTAGCCACGTATTCATATCAAACTGATCCCCCAACAAAATTGTACCGAGAACAACACCTATCACGGGAACAAAATAATTAGTTAATGAGGCAAAAGCAGCTCCGGATTGTTTAATGAGTTGGTTAAAAATCATATAGACGATTCCCGCATGAAATATTCCGAGAATAAGAAGGGACAGGATTTGAGAGAGAGTTAGCTCCATGCTTAACGGACTTTCCATTAAAAAGCTTGCTGGAATGAGAACAAGACATTATATACCCCCTCTGCAATTGACATTCGGTAAGCCGGATCACTTACTGTGTGCGGATGCACCGCCCTTGATTGTGGAGTTTGGAAAGGACGTATTGTCTCACGATTTCACGCTTTATTGACCGCGAACTTCGCCAAAGAAGGAAATGACAGCTTCATTGAATGCCGCAGCCGAATCCGCATTGGAAATATGTGCGGCACCCTGAATCTCGACATAACGCGCATTCGGAACGCGATCCGACATGCGGCGGGAAATAACTGGCGGTGACATGCGATCCTGCTCGCCTGCAATGAACAGGACGGGCATGGTAAGGGAGTCCATACGCATGATTGCATCGAAGCCGACAATTCCCTCCGCCACATAAGCGAGCGATTGTCCGTCGGCTGTCGCTGCTAGCCCATGCCATACCTGATAGGTTCTCATCCCTTCCGCACTGGCACGGAATGCTTCGTTGACATTCATAGGCCAGATGCCTTCAAACCGCTTGACTGGACCGTCCTCACCTCGGAACATTCTAGCCCATCCTTCAGCCATGTTTCGGAACTCCTCTGTTGCCGTCGTATCGAAGCTGTTAGCGACGATTAGTTTACCGACGCGCCGAGGCTGTGTGAGCGCAATCTCGAGCGCCACCATCCCGCCCAGTGACAGGCCGATGATATCGGTAGCTTCGATCGAAAGATAGTCGAGTAGCGCAAGCACATCTATGGCAATATCAGATACGCCCAATGGCCGGTCGAGCCTTGCCGAAGCACCATGCCCGGCGTGGTCAGGCACAATCACCCGATATCCCGCTTTGACCAACGGCGCAATCTGTGGCGCCCAGGCGCGACCGGAGTTGCTGATGCCATGCAATAGGATGACAGGACGGCCGATCCCAAATTCAATGTAATAATTCCGACGGTTACCGTTAATGTAGTAAGCCATGATTTCATCTTACCTCCTTGTATCAATCACAATAATGCTCCTTGCCACTTCATTGTAATGGCGAGTTCTAAGTGCTACAATTCATAAAAAGTAAAACTGTATCGGTACAGATTTGAACGAAATGCGGGCATTAATCGTAATTCAGTGAGCACTTTCGAGTGATAACTGTCTTATCTGACTATTGCTTTTTCAATACAAAAAAAGATCCCCCAATCCGTTTTCACGGCTTGATGGAACCCTCATCTGTTGTCTTATTTCGAAAGGCTTCTACCCGATTTCCGAGATAATAATTAGTGTCCAAATAGCAAGGTTAAATGACTGGGTAAAAGCTGAGATCAGGTTCTCTAAAGTCAGGGTAAAGGCTTTAGAAAAGCCAAAGCCCACATCACCAAACCCTTGTACAGTCTGGGATTCTGCTTGAGTTTTAATTCGGGATTCATCAGGGAAATCCCTGCTTCTGATCGCCGCGGAGGATGAAAAAAGACTGGAGAAACGCTTGGGGAAAGGCCCGTGCATTTTCCAGTCTTCAGTCTTGTATGGACACTATTTTTTATCCCTGGACACTTATTTAGGGTCGTGGACAGG
>NZ_MAIS01000163.1:0-4722 GCF_001680695.1 Paenibacillus sp. KS1
AACCGATTCAAACTGTGAATCAGGTGTCGAGTGCGTTAGATGCCGTCAAGGTTGGCGGTGCTGTGAAAAAGAGACGTCCATCAAGTCCTCCGTTTATGTCCAAAGATGTGCGTAAGCCTCGGCCTCAGACGAAACCAGTAAAAGTAAAGCTGCCAGTGGCGCCGCTCATTGTTACCCATCATCAGGTGGACGGGGACATGATGTCGAATCAAAACAAGATTGTATCAAAAATAGGAAGCAGAATTTACTATAGAAAATAAACGCAACTTACCTCATCACAATGATGTGGAAAGGAGATTGCTTGATGGCAAAATTGAATCTCATTCGAATTGCGGGCTCCAGTTATTGTGCATCTGGACGCTGGGCCGTTGGCGTATACATGGATCCAAAGACCAAGTGTGCGGTACTCATTGATAGCGGTGCGAGTACAAGCGTGGCAAGAGAAGTTGATCATGCTGTCAAAGAGTATGGAGGCACAATAACGGCGATTATTGCAACGCATGGGCATGAAGTGCAGTGTAGGGGAATCCATTATTTCAAGGATCAATATCCGAACATCAAGATATACAGCACGCATCAAACAGGGATGTACATGCAGCATATGCTCGACGAATCAGATGCTTCTCGTGGAGGCGACAGCATTAAGAGTGAAGATCATGAGCGCAATCATTTGATCACTGACTATATTCCATATGAGGAGGGATCTTTCCAAGTAGGTGCCATCCAGCTGCAAATTGTTACACTGCCAGGACATTGTGCAGGCATGATTGGAGTGATTACACCGGATGATGTTGTATACTGCAGTGATTCATTGTTCGGGTATCATACTTTATCGAAGCAGAAGCTTCTTTACTATACAAATATTGCAGATGCCAAGACATCCATTCGCAAGTTGTTATCGTTAAGTTCCGAAGCGTATGTGCTGTATCATGGCGGATGCATCCGGAAATCGAAAATAATGGATTTGGCGAACCAGCATTTGTCGCGAATAAATGAGTTATCGAATGTTATCTATCAGATCATTCAAGACAGGCCGATAACCTTGGAATCCATTATAGAAAAGGTTATGAGACGATATGGGATTGAGCAGACTATGCAGCAATATGAGATTACAAGTGAGATTACGCGTGCACATGTGACTGAGCTTCGTCGTACGGGTCAGATCTTGCCGAATTTGTTTGAAGGATACCTGTATTTCAAGGGGAGTACTCAGGAGACCATTCCAGACACCGATGATCAAGAGGAACATATAATAGAGAGTAATGCTAACTATGTTTCGAGCTAGTCTAAATGGCTCTAAAGGAGGAGCATGTCATTGGATACTCACGAGCATTTAGAGGATGACCATGCATCAGACATTTCCTCAATACTACTGAAAGATGCTGCAGCGTTCATGGAGAATGGCGAGTGGAAGCGAGCTGTTATTATTTATGAACTATTGTTGGACAAAGGGGACGTCGATGCAAAAACAGCCATTTCCGTGTGCGGGCTCCTAGCAAACGGCTACAAGGAATTGGGCATGGATGCCAAAGTGATTAGAACGATTCTGAGGACGCTGCAATATGAGTCTCCGAGCGCTGATAGTTGCTGCCGCATTGGATATCAATATTTCATACAAGAGAAATGGTCAGAAGCAGCTAGCTGGTATGGATTAGCATTACAGATGCCGTTCTCATCCGCTCAAGCGGATGCAATTGCGAATCATACATGGCTGCCTCACCTGCAATTATGTGTATGCTATGACAAGCTGGGTGATCTCAAGCGAGCCTACCACCATCATCAACAGGCTGCGTTATATGCACCTGATCACCCAAGTGTCATTACTAATGAAGTGTATTTTGGCCCCTATTTTGAGATGCTGGACAAGAGCGGATCTCAGAATTGTGGGCTATCTCTGCTTATTCCGTCAGTTCCGGAGCGCTTCACCTTTTTATCTTCATTATTAGCTGACCTTCATCAACAAGCGTTTGGTAAACCTGTGGAAATACTAGTCCTCATTGACAATAAAAAAAGAACAATTGGCGAAAAACGAAACCAATTGCTCAAACAGGCTCAAGGACGGTTTGTTGCCTTTATTGATGACGATGATCAAATCAGTCCTCATTATGTGGATGCTTTGCTGGAGGCGATCGAGAAAGAACCTCGTGCCGATTGTATTGTGTTCGACGTACAGGTGAAGCTGAACGGCATTCCCGATAAACTGTGCAAATACGGTGTTGAATATCAGCATGGGCAAGACGCGCAGTATTATTATCGAAAACCGAATCATCTCATGTGTTATGCGAAACGAATTGCACTTGTACATCAGTTCCAAGATATTAGCTACGGGGAAGATGATGAATGGGGCGGCAGATGCGCTGCTGACATTCAGCTTCAACATCGGATTCCGCAAGTACTTTACACGTATGATTGGATGCCTAAGCCTTGGGACTGGTACCACAAACAGTAGGAAACTTGGCTGTGAGTCTATTGATTAGGGTGTGCATACATTTGTTGAAGTTGATGCGAAATGAGAGGATGCATTTCTGAGTAAGCGGCATCTCCTTTAGGGAACAACACGCCCAATCCGCTGGAATGCTCAAATTGGAAAGAAGGGTGCTGAGCGATTAATTCGTCCCATAGCTGCCACACGCCAAATCCATAAAGTCGGACGGAGATATCATGGAACAATACGATTCCGTTATCAGCTAGCTTAGGCAGCCAAGTATGGTAGTCATGGTGTACAGCCTCATACTCATGGAATCCGTCAATATGAAGAAGATGAATGGAGCCATCCTCGAAGTGCTGAAGCGCATCATCGAATGTGGATTGTAATAACGTGGCAACATTCGGATATAAGGATGCTGCAATCTGTCCCACTTCTTGATACACGTCCTCATTATAGGCACCAGAATGGGAGTCACCTACCCATGTGTCCACTGCATAGCACTTCGCAGACAAGTCATTGTCCCTTACAGCTTCGCAGAAGCTGAAGAAGGAAGCTCCCCAATGCGTACCAAGCTCAACGATTAATTGCGGCTTCACAAATGATACCAGATCATATGCGAATTCACGATGACCTGTCCAAGCGGAATAGGTTAGCACATGTGGTGCAACATGATCATACTCGAAGCTTTTACGATGGAATTGCCATTCAGTCATAAGGATACCTTCTTTCTATAGTTGAATATCTTCGAAATGCATGGAGGCTATGGATGGATATGAAGCATCAAGTTACCTTCGAAACGAAATGTTACGAAAAGGATTGGAAAGCGCTGCTCATGACGGATCGATTGCAAAGAGCAGCGGCACTGAACGAGTACTCCTTCTCTGATGTGATTCTCTATATAAATAATGTAAATGATGTCGAAGAAGTTTCCTTCTATGCACAGAAATTAGTGGATTCAGGAGTAATCAGCGAATATGCAGTTGTTGAGCATTGGGCCGACGAGGCACTGCAGTATTTCCAGATTGAGAAGGAATCTTTTGCGGGAGGCTACTATTATTCTATTTCGGAGCTGGTAAGTATATACCGATGCCATACGCCTTATTTGCTTCATTTCTCCGGGGACTCCATACTAGAATCCTCCTTCTCATGGATTGATGAGGCTATCAGCCGTATGGAGTCCGATCGGAGCATCAAGGTAGCTAATCCGGTCTGGAATGGTAGATATGATGAAGCTAGGTTCGAAGCCGAGAGCGAAGACGAGTTCTTCTATATCGGATATGGATTCTCAGATCAATGTTATCTAGTAAATGCACAAGATTTCAAGTTTGCGTCTTATCATGAGATACATCCTGCGTCGCAGCGTTATCCGGTATATGGTGGAGAACTATTTGAGAAACGAATTGATGCATGGATGCGCAATAAAGGATTCAAGAGATTGACTTATAAATATGGAAGTTATGTTCATCCACGATATTAAGGACGGAACTATCGTTGAAATAGGCATTTGGTTACAGATGTGACAAGAACCCCTTATCCTGTAAACACATATATGTATATGGTATCCAGAGTTTACATTATAGGATAGGGAGGGATATTTGTTGTCGCAAGCCAACATACCTAATATTACACCCATTATTACGGTAACTAGGGATGACGCAATCAATTTATTACTGTCCTCTATTGCTTTAGAAGAGCTCGGGTTAAGTCATATCCTTAATGCAGAAGGTGAAAAAATACAGTTTGCGCTTGGTACGCTGCCAGGAGTTACATCTCCTCCAGCGACTTTGAGTGATGTATTATTAGTAAATCAAAGTGTGCGTGATACAATTCGTGATGTGACGAAAAAAGAAATGCTGCTTCAAACAAAGTTGGAAACGGTTCTAGCAGCGCCAGTTGTTGCCGCAACCGGGGCAACAGGTGCAACCGGAGCAACAGGAGCAACAGGTGCGACAGGTGAAGCTGGGACAACAGGTGCAACGGGAGTAACCGGGGCAACGGGCGCAACCGGGGCAACGGGCGCAACCGGGGCAACAGGGGTGGGCACAACCGGGGCAACGGGCTCGACCGGTGTAACAGGTGCGACAGGAGAAACTGGCGCCACAGGTTCGGGATCCACAGGAGCTACAGGAGCCACGGGTGCGACAGGTGCACAGGGTATTACTGGTCCAACTGGCCCGGGAGTAGGAGCCACAGGAGCTACGGGAGCCACGGGAGCGACAGGCGAAACGGGAGCAACAGGAGCCACGGGCGAAACGGGAGCAACAGGAGCAACCGGAGCAGGAGCCACGGGAGCA
>NZ_MAIS01000278.1:0-752 GCF_001680695.1 Paenibacillus sp. KS1
AACTAGAGTATTATAGTGAAATTGTTAAGGATAGGGAAAAACTAATTAACGAACTTTCTGTGGAACAGTCAAAAAAAATGACGATTTTAAATACTCATGGTGCTCTAGATCAGTATTCATTATTACAATCTGAATTAAATGAACTTGTAAGTAAACTAGACATGTACCAAAAACAACAAGAATTTATGAATAACATGCGTGAGGAAGCTGCTAAGCTAAAAATAGAAGAACAGAGGTTAATCATCGAGATTTCCAAATCATTAGAAGAGCATTCACGCACTAAAAGACATGCTATCTTATTAGTTGAAGAGGTATCTAGCACTTTATATAACTCTGCAGCTCAGTTACAAATAGGGCAAACAAAAAATGGTAGATATGATATTGAAATGGTATCTAGAAATCAGAATAGTACTGGAATTAATTGTATGTTAATTTATTGTTTTGATATGATGTTAATTCAAATGTCAAAATATCTAGGTAGAAGAATGGACATGTTGATTCATGATAGTACACTTTTTGATCCAGTAGATGAAAGACAGATAGCAGAGGCACTACGCTTTGGTAAAGATAAATCTATTGAAGATGGATTCCAATATATTGTTACTTTAAATTCTGATGACCTACCTGATAGTGTTAGAGATGAAGTATCAAGCTCCATTCTGCCTGTGGTACTAACAGATGCCGATGAATCTGGTTGTTTATTTGGAGTTTATTATTAATAAGTACAATGTAGTTTGAATCCTATCATACTT
>NZ_MAIS01000371.1:0-261 GCF_001680695.1 Paenibacillus sp. KS1
ACGAAAGAGCGGGTTTTACAAAATACCCGTGACTATGTGGACGAACTAAACGCAGCAGTGGAGCAAGACCGAAAACTCACGGAAAAAAGCACTAAAACCTAGAGAGGACGTGGTAGAGGAAAAGGAAATTAAGATAAGCAAGACCGATCCAGAAAGCGGTTATATGATCCGAGACGGTAAGCCGGAGGGATTCTTTTATTTAGACCACCGCACAGTAGATCTGAAATACAACATGATTACGGATGTTCATGTCACGGCTGG
>NZ_MAIS01000199.1:0-2242 GCF_001680695.1 Paenibacillus sp. KS1
TCTGTCCAACTAAGTGTAGCCGATCTAGTAGCCCACAGCGTAGATACGGTGTTATGTGAAGTTTCCGACATTTTGAATCAACCTAACATTAATCTCCCTTCTAATTCTTTGATAATCTTTACCCATTCCTCAAATTTTTCGGATCCTTCCCTTAATTCTCTTAATTCTGATTCATCTAAGATTTTCCCTAATGCTTTTTGAGAATGTACTAATAATTCTTTGCCTTGGCCTTTATGACGGTTTATCCAGTTTTCAAGTTCTTCATCATATTCTTCATTTCCTGGTCTATCTTGCAAGGCAGCAAGTATTTCTATCGCTCCAAGTGCAATTTCTGCAGTATATGATTCTATTTCACTATCATCAAGCACCATTTCAATTGATTCAGTAATTAAACTTAAATCTTGTGTTTCTAAAAGATCCTCTACCCAATCTAAAACAGTATCATTTTCAAGAATTCCATAACCCCAAGCTCCCATGTTCATCATCCTCGCTTTCTCGCTTTTATTTATTCTTAATTTTTTTGTATTTTGGGAATTTCACATAACGCGCCGGGTACGACGAACTTAGCCTCGCAGTGTGAATACGGTGTTAGCTGATGTCACCGACTTCTTTGAATTAACCTCAAGCTCTATTTTTCTTTTAGTGGACCTCCAACATATTCTGTATTCCCATTCCAGAAATCAATTAAGTGTTTCCACCATTTCAGTGATTCTTGTTTTAAATAGGTTTCAAAGCTCTTATAGTCTATATTCTCGTGGTCTAAATGGTGTTGAAGACTTTCTAAGAATCCTATGGTAGCTAATTCTTTTACATAATCATCTCCATTGATATGTAACTCTTCAATCACATCAAAGATTCTATTAAAATCCTCTGTCCTCTTATCTATATATAGATCAATAATAAAATGATTAAAGTCAGATGCTTCTAAATAATATAGTCGTTCATCACCTGGTTCGTAATTCTCTTTGAAGTATTGCTGCGCTCTACTTCTATATGAGGGGCAAGCCTGTATTAGCAAGTCAATAATCTGTTCTTGATTTATCTTCAATGGATTCACCTACTAGAGTATATTTACATGTTTCGGTGATTTCAGATAACGTCTTTGTATTCACGACCCTCACTGGCTTAAGGGGCGAATTCCCCGGATAACGACGGACTTAACCTCGCAGGGCTGTGAGCTGATTCCGCTTCTCTGCTGACCTTATTTTGCGGACCAAGGGCATAGTCCGCAGCGTAGATAATGTGTTAGGCGACGGATCTCTGAGTTACCAAAAAACACTTCTCTTTTAATCCTCATCGCTTTTTACTTCTCGAAGGCTTTCATCATCACCTATTATTTCAAGTACTGGTTTTTCAAATGCTTTCAGAACAAAATTCAAATTACTTTTTAGATCTTCTTCGTTTCCCCCACTTAGGACATTCTTGCCCCAAATCCATGAAGTTGGTCTATCATTTTCATAATATACTTCACAGACTTCGTAAGAATACAATTCCTCACTCCATTTTTTCTTTATTACTCTATAATTCCAACAGTTTTTCATTTATGTCTCCTTAGTTAGAGCCGTTAATTCGATAGTGAAGTCACCTATTGAATTTGTATTATCGTTTTTCAAAGAATCTTATATATAAACTTTCCACATTGATCTGCCGCCTAACGTTATTGTATCTACGAAACCGAAAGGCTTAAGGAAGCGAACGCGACCGGATCCGACGGACTTAGCCTCGCAGGGTTGTTCGATGATCTGCTCCTCTTCACTTCTTACGAACCAAGGGTAAAGCCCGCAGCGTAGATACGTTGTTATCTGATGCTGGTGTCTACTTAGGATTAACAATCGCGAACTTTAAACTATTATTTCTAACTGGTTATTAAATAAGTTCTTCAATTTTGGAACTACCTTTTTAGTAAAACAATCATGATTATATGTCCTTATTAAGAGTACCATCCCATCAAAATCCCCATCATTTAATCCATGCTCTTCTGTATATTCTAGGAAATAGTTGTAATCAGCTGGATTTTTCTCGCTATCTGTTATTACACATGAGAACCACCAATCAGTTTTCTCCAAAGTCCCCATTATGTCTTCAGGTGATGTAGAATTAAACCATATAATTCTCTTTAGATGTTGTGGTTTCTCATACTGAAACAGCCAATCAGTATTAGTAGTTATCGTTCTACTATTAATAAACTCCTGTAGACCAAGATCTTGTTCGTGTAATTCAGTATGAAATCGAAGATTGTACA
>NZ_MAIS01000098.1:0-21269 GCF_001680695.1 Paenibacillus sp. KS1
ATTTACACAAAAATATTGACGCTACCACGAATACCCTCTTGTTTAACAAAAATCATTTATTCAGCATACGGAGTTCCTATTGTTCCTAAAATGGGGAAAAGCCCCTCTTAGGAGGGATTGCGAATGCAAACTATCACCTTAACTATTACAATCCAACACTTCTTATTAGCTTAATAACACTAGCAATGTCACTTAAAAAGAGATGATTTACCGCCTGAAGATGGCTGGAGAGATACCTGCCGAGATCTAGTCCTTCGGGGCGATGGTCGCGGATATCCACTCGTTGATATCCACAAATTATAAATAGACCCACAAAATAGGTAATTTGTATCATTCATCTTTTATTACCATTAATGGTAATATAGATTCACCTGGAAGAATATTACACATAATGGACTTAAAGTTGAAAAATTGAAAAGGAAGTGTGCCAAACTATGAAAAAAACGTTTGTAACCTTACTTACGACCGCTCTCTTACTTACTGCCGCTGTTCCAGCTTTTGCCCAAGAAAGCACTCAAGCTCCTGCACCGGCAGCCACAAGTGTTGTTAATCCTGAATCGATTTCCGCTTCGTCTTACTTCTTCGCTAATGTTTCTTGGAGAAATGTTTCTGGCGCAACTCGCTATGAGTATTTCGTGTATAAAAACGGAAATTTGGTTGAGTGGGGAAGTCAGGGTGTTACAGGCAGAGATGTCGGGATGGAGGAATTCGCCGCTTACAGAATAGAAATTAGAGCTGTTGGGTCAAACGGAAATCAGCTTGCTTGGGGCACAACGAATACCTTTGTGGCAGGTCCCACTTCAATTTACGTATCTCTGTAGTCTTTGGAAGGTTCATGTAAGTATCTCAAAGGAATAAACAGAACAAGAACCTGCTTAGCGTTGAAAATAATGACTACCATAACTCAAATAGGCTGCCAATACGGCAGCCTATTTCTTGTATCAAATCCATTTACAGTATGGATGCTTTTTACCGACTATCTAAGATGGACTAATTTCGGTGGAGGATATCATCTCTCCTCACGGATCTTTTCCATTTTTAATGATCATTACTTTTGTATTGTCACTATTCGTTTAAGACCGCCCCAATTCGTGACACATCCTCCGGCAGCTTCTACCACTGCGCGGACTGGCGCATATGCGATACTACCCACTTTATGACAGCCCACTATCACCTTTCTGCCGATGCACCCATGGTTCCCCTGCTGCGGGCTTGTCCACGGGAACCGGCTGCCAACGTTCGCAGTCGTTTAAGCTTCCATTCCCGTGGCTATTAAATGAAATCTGCTTATATCGGCGGATAGGCACGGAATACCAGAACTCGCGGTCGGATTTTTTGCATAAATAACCGGAGGGAATCGTGAGGAAATGACGAAATATCGATTCTTATAGCCCACCAACGTGAGATGACGTTAATGGGCGTTGAAGTGTTAAGGAATATTATTTTTACAAATTACAGTTTGCCCTATATGGTTGAGCATAATAACTTTTAATACTATGCCTTCCATCGTATCCTGAAGGATTTAGCTTTCTTTTCCTTCCTATGGGCCCATCGAACAGTACGTCACTGACTAGATCTCCTATAACAATAAAATTAATCGGATCTCTATTCACATGTCTTGCCAAACATGCAGGAGGCAGTTCTACGCAGTATTGGCGATTCGATTACTGGCACGAAAATAGAGACTGAAAATCCACTTTATCTGGATAAAGGGTAGATGAATGGTAGATGAAGCACTTGAAAAAGGGAAAAGCGCGGCCTCCGATTGCTCGGAAACCGCGCCGTTATCGACATTACATGGTGCTGGAGAAGGGAATTGAACCCCCGACCCACGCATTACGAATGCGTTGCTCTACCCCTGAGCTACACCAGCAAATGTTGTTGACACCAAATATTATAGAGAAGTCAAATTATTGTTTCAACACTAAAATAAATTTACCTATATTTACTATATGATGCTGCAGAAGTGTTCTAGAACGATGTTCCTTCCCTTCATGCAGCACCATCTTCTATTTTCCGCGTACAATCGAACTGTCTACAATTGGCTCTCTGCTAAAAGCGCACTGACCAGCTTCTCCAACGCTTCTTGATCCTGTTCATTGAAGCGATCCGTAATCGGGCTATCGATATCCAGTACCCCGATGAGCTTGCCTTCCTTTATCAGTGGGACAACAATTTCGGAGCGTGACGCTGCATCACAGGCAATATGTCCGGGAAATGCATGAACATCCGGCACAATCACTGTACGCTGCTCCTTCGCCGCCGTTCCGCACACGCCGCGGCCAAGCGGAATTCTTACACATGCAGGCAGTCCTTGGAACGGCCCGAGCACAAGCTCCCCTTTCTCCTCATCCATCAAGTAAAATCCAGCCCAGTTAATGTCCTTAAGCCCATGCCACAATAGCGCAGCTGCATTGGACAAATTCGCAATGAAATTCGGCTCACCTGCGATTAATGCGGACAGCTGTCCATTGATAATCGGATAATCCTTGGCTCTATCGCCAGTATATAGTGTCGGTGTGAACATCTGTACCGCCTCCCTCAGTCCTATTTGAATGTATCATACCATAGTGGAATGAATTCCGTGTATGATGCAGTTAGAAAATAACGTAGCTTTCGTTTCAAAGCTCTCGATATAATGTAAGAAAAGGGTAACGGAACAAATGCCGATGAGGAGGCAATCTGATGAGAACGAACACCTTTCAATTTATAGATGAAGAACAAGTACGAATTCATGTCTATCACTGGATGCCCGAGGACACAGTTGAGGTTCGAGGCGTGGTACAAATCGCTCATGGGATGACCGAAACAGCGATTCGCTATGAGCGCTTTGCCGAAGAGCTTACGGCTGCCGGTTATATCGTATACGCCAATGATCATCGCGGTCATGGCCTTACAGCAGCAACAGAGCAAGACTTGGGCTATGTTGGCGAGGACGGATTCACGTGGATGGTGCGCAATATGGCGCAGCTCACCAAGATGATTCGAGAGCAGAATGGCGATATTCCACTGTTTCTGTTCGCTCATAGCATGGGCTCTTTCCTCGCTCAGCAATATATAACAGAACATGCGAGCCTGATAGACGGCGTCATCCTATGCGGAAGCAATGGCCCTCGCGGGTCTGAGCTGCTAGCAGGTGTCGGTGTTACGAAGTTGATCGCTTCCATGAAGGGATCTCGCCATCGGAGTACCTTCATCGATAAGATGGCGTTCGGCAGCTTCAATCGCAAATTCAAGCCAGCACGCACACAGGTAGACTGGTTAAGCCGCGATCCGAAGGAAGTCGATAAGTATGTTGCAGATCCTTACTGTGGATTTCTAAGCACGGTCGGATTCTATCGCGACTTCTTCAAGCTGCTTCGCAATATCCATCGTCCCGAGGTCATGAACCGCATTCCGAAGCAGCTGCCTGTGCTGCTTATTGCAGGCGATAAAGATCCGGTAGGCAACTACGGCAAGGGTGTCCGCAAGCTGGCGGATCTATATGGACAACTTGGTCTGGAACAAGTCGAATGCAAGCTCTATGCGGGTGCGCGCCATGAGCTGCTCAATGAAACGAACCGCGACGAGATCACCGCGGATTGCCTGACATGGCTAACGAAGCAAACAAAGCAAGCCTCTAAGCTTGTCAATAAATAAAGGTTCAACAGTCCGTCATTTGTGCCTGCTGTCTGGACGGGCGTATAATAGTCATGAGTGAATGATCAATGATCTAGTTCCAATGGAGATGGAGGGATACTTACACATGTCTCGCTTGTTTGAACCGATAACGATCGGAGGAGTTACAATCCCGAACCGGATTGCTATGTCTCCGATGTGCATGTATGCATGTGATGATGAAGATGGCAAAGTAACGGAATGGCACTTGATCCATTATGCCTCTCGTGCAGTTGGGCAAGTCGGGCTTATTATCGTGGAAGCGACTGCCGTCACACCAGAAGGTCGTATCAGTGCTCGTGATTTAGGAATTTGGAGCGACGATCAGATTGCGGGTCTGCGCAAGCTTACTGATCTGGTGCATTCCCATGGCAGCAAGATCGCAATCCAGCTTGCCCATGCAGGCCGCAAGGCTACCGTTCCAGGCGCAATTGCCCCATCGTCAATTGCATTTAGCGAGGAATACGAAGTGCCCGAAGAAATGTCGCAGGAGCAGATTCGCCGGACGGTGAAGGCATTTGCAGAAGCCGCACGCAGAGCGAAGGAAGCAGGCTTCGATATCGTAGAAATCCATGGTGCTCATGGCTACCTGATCAATGAATTCCTCTCCCCGCTTACGAACCAGCGCATGGACATGTATGGCGGAAGCACAGAAGGAAGATACCGCTTCTTAAGCGATGTAATCGATGCAGTGCGCCTTAATTGGGAAGGCCCCGTGTTCGTGCGTATTTCGGCCAATGAGTATGCGGATGGAGGCAACTCTCTGGAAGCTTATATCGACTATGCACGCCGCATGAAGGATCAAGGCGTCAGCCTCGTTGATTGCAGTTCCGGCGCGGTTGTACCGCATCCAATCGATGTATTCCCTGGCTACCAAGTGCCTTATGCGCATGCCATTCGTCAGTCGGCTGGCATAGCTACGGGAGCAGTCGGCCTTATTACCGAGCCAGCACTTGCAGAAGAGATCGTCCGTAATGACCGTGCGGATCTCGTCCTTCTCGGGCGCGAACTGCTGCGCGATCCATACTGGCCGCTGCGGGCTGCACGAGCACTTCGTGCTGAACTGCCTAAGCCGAAATCTTACGAGCGCGCTTGGTAAGCTGCAAGATAGCATAGATAGTGCCCCGATATACATGAGGTGGCATTTTCTAACTCAGTCTGCTGCCTTCTTCATGAAGCAAGCATAAGCAATCGTTGTTACTATGGATAGAAAATATACTCAGTTACGAAGAGGGCATTCTTCATGGATGCTCTCTTTTTTATCTTCAGATACAACAGCGAAACCGACATGTTCGACATTTTGTGATACCGATAACTTTTTTTCGCCGAAAATCGCGTTTCCCTATTGAATATCCGATTATATCCATCTAGTATAAGGATAAGTTTTATCTTCATTGCCATATTTACGTATTTGTGTGTTCTCCAACACCTACCACATGCATTCATCTAGAGGAGGATGGAAGATGGATAGAAGCGGCGTTCCTGAACCGAATATCGTATTCGAGCCAAAGCATTACATTTGCCACCGTGCAGCAGAACCGTTACAGCTTGATGGACGATTGGACAAGCCTTTTTGGGCGAATGCCCCGTGGACAGACGACTTTGTCGATATTGAGGGAGATTTGAAGCCACGGCCGTTCAAGCGCACACGGGTCAAAATGTTATGGGATGACGAGTATTTATACTTCGGAGCCGAAATGGAAGAAGATCAAATATGGGCAACATTGACGGAGCGAGATTCTGTCATTTTCTATGATAATGATTTCGAGATTTTCATTGATCCCGACGGCGACACGCATAACTACTATGAGTTCGAAATAAACGCCTTCAACACGATATGGGACTTGCTGCTTCCGAAGCCATATCGTGATGGCGGTCCGCCTATTAATTCCTGGGATATTCGCGGCATTTGCACTGCCGTTCATATTGATGGCGAAGTGAACAATCCGAATGCAGACAACAAGGGTTGGAGCATTGAAGTGGCCATGCCTTGGAGCGCGCTGAAGGAATGTGCGCCAGAGGGACGCTTGCCGCGTCATGAGGAGTATTGGCGAATTAACTTCTCCCGTGTCGAGTGGCGTGCTGAAGTGCAGAACGGAAAGTACGTGAAGACAATCAATCCGGATACGAACGCCCCTTATCCAGAGTATAACTGGGTATGGAGCCCGCAAGGCATTATTAATATGCATTATCCAGAGCTATGGGGCTTCGTCGTCTTCGCCGAGGCGAATCAGCCAGAACCCATCTTCCAACTTACGCAAGATGAGCTGATCAAGTGGGAGCTGCGCAAGCTCTATTACCGCCAGCGTCAGCATTATGCAGCGCATGGACATTATGCCTCCACCTTGTCAGCGTTAACGAACGAAGAGGTGTGCAGCATTGAACCTGTCATTGAGACAACAAGCGGAACCTTCCTCATGTCTGCCAAGTCACAGGACGGACTGCAGTGGATTCGCATTCAGGAAGATGGGAAGGTGTGGCGCGAATAGGTTTGCTGCTGCAGCATGCATGCTCCAAGCCTTCGGCACATCCGTTCTCTGCATTTCTTGTAGTTATCGATAAACCAGTAACCAGTAACCGATGTTCCAATGACCAAGTTCGACCGGACTAACAATCATACATGAACCATCACTGCATCACAGACATTCCACACACGGAGCTGATGAACAAGATGACGAGTACAACTGGCTACGCAGATAGCACATTCCTTCAACAGATCGAAGATAAGTTTCATTATAAACAAGAATTAGCCAAGCACCGTTCAGAAGAGCTATTCGGTGTATTCAATCAAGAACTGACCGACGAAGAACGTTTACTCTTGAAATACTTGTACGCCTACATGCCAATTCACGACTTGGCTGACTATAACGGGAATTTCTTCTTAGCTCATGTACGCCGCACTCTAGCAACACGTCAGGCGCTTCCTTGGGGAAAAGACATTCCAGATTACATCTTCATGAACTTTGTCCTTCCCTACCGGGTCAACAATGAGAATATCGACGACAACCGCGAAGTAATTTATCACGAGCTCGTTGATCGCGTGAAGGATAAATCCATGGTTGATGCGATTTTGGAAACGAACTATTGGTGTCATGAGAAAGCAACCTATGTCGGCACAGATCAACGTACCGTATCGCCATTAACCCTGATGCGTACGGCTCTAGGCCGCTGCGGGGAACAATCGACACTAGCCGTCGCCGCACTGCGCAGTGTCGGCATTCCGGCGCGCCAATGCTACACGCCGCGCTGGGCGCATTGCGATTCGAACCACGCATGGGTGGAAGCCTGGGCTGATGGCACATGGTACTTCCTCGGTGCATGTGAGCCGGAGGGACGCCTGAACGAAGGCTGGTTCAAGGCTCCTTCACGCCGCGCCATGCTTGTGCATACGCGCGTTCCTGCTGATTATAACGGGCCCGAGGAAACCTGTTCCAGCCACCCTTGGTATACCGAGATCAACCTGCTCGGCAATTATGCGCCGCGCAAGACCATTACAATACAAGTCGTGAATGAGCAAGGAGAAGCAACACCGGCCGAAGTCCATTTCCAAATGTACAATTTCGCTGAATTCTACTCTGTTACGACATTGCCAACCGATGCATACGGACAAGTAGCATTCACAACTGGATATGGAGACTTGCTCATCCACGTACGCAACGAGCAAGGCTACGGCTTCCGCCATATTTCGGTCGGAGATGCGGATACATTCACCGTAACGCTCCAGTCTGAGCCATCGGAGCACGAAGTATTCGAATTCAATATGGTGCCGCCGCCAGAGATTCCAGACAAGAGTGAAGATCGGATGACAGACGAGGAACGTCAGGCGAACGATAACCGTGTCCAGCACGGTACAGCAACACGTGCCGCATACGAAGCTACATTTATGAATGAAGAACAGGCTGGGGAATTGGCGCGCAAGCTCTCCCTGCCTGCAGATCGTGTATGGACGGTACTACGTCATGCACGTGGGAACAGTCATGAAATAGCGTCTTTCCTCGAATCCTGCACACCGGAACATGGCGAATGGCCGCTCCGACTGCTCGAATCGCTGCACGAGAAAGATACACAAGACACGATGATTGAGACACTGCGCGATCATTTGGAGGGTGCTCTTCCCTATTTGCATCAGGTGAAGGATGAGGAACTATTCGCAACCTATGTGCTCTGTCCGCGTGCCTATTATGAAATGATCAAGCCTTATCGCGCATTCTTCCAAGCCAATCTAACGGCTGAGGAGAAGGCAGCCTATACAGCCAATCCGCAGCAGCTGGCTGACCGCTTGGCCAATGACATTACACTTGAAGGCCGTATCGATCGCTACAATGGCATGATTACGCCAGTCGGCGCATTCCAATTGAAGCTGGCTGACCGTGTAAGCCGGTATGTATGCTTCGTGGCGATCGCGCGCAGCATCGGAATCCCAGCGCGACTTGAGCCGCTGAATACACGTCCGCAATTCTGGATGGATGGCGCGTGGCAAGATGCTCTGTTCCATCAGGATGCCGTCGAGACGCCTGTGGAAGCTGCCGCTACTGGTTCCGTCGTATTTACACGAGGAGAAGGAGATCAAGAAGCTGCCTATTACTTGAATTTCACCATTTCTCGATTCGAGAAGGGTAGTTACCGTACCTTGACCTTCCCATATGGAGAAAAAGATATGTACGACAAGCCTTACGAGGTGCTGAGCGGCGACTATCGAATGACAACGGGAACTCGCCTTAGCGACGGAACGGTGCTAGTTCGCCAAATCTTCTTCTCGGTGCAAGAAGGCACATCAACATCGGTGCCTATCGTGTTCCGCAAGGAAGAGATTCATGTTCCGGTACTCGGTACAGTGACGGCAAATCAGTGGGAACTCATGACCGCGAAGGCGGATCTCAATATTCCCGAGCAAGGAATCGTCCTTGCATGGCTCGATCCAGAACGGGAGCCATCCAAGCACCTCGCACGAGAATTGCGCGAGCTCAAGGCAGAGCTCGATCAATGGGGAGGCCGGATTGCGCTTATGGTAGAAACTCTGCGCAATCGCGGCGAATTCAAGCTGGAGGGCATGCCGGAGCATACAACATACAGCGTGGATGAAGATGGAGGGGCTCTGCAAGCTCTGCTTCCTTCCTTACCGGAATGGAACGGGCAAGAATACCCGCTCGTTGTTGTCGTGGATCATCAGCACCGCATCCGTTACCAGCTCCAAGGCTACAAGCTTGGCACGGGATCGGATATCGTGAAGACCGTAAACAATATGCAGTAACGGTACCGAGTTAGACGAAGTGACGGAGGCGCTATCACGTACATGGTTAGCTAGCGTTAGCTCTGTTACTTTGATAGCCTCCCTTGTAGAAATCGTAGATGGTATGATGTCAGATCGAGTTCGAGCATTGAAGCTGCTGAACTCGATCTGTTTGCTTTTATCGAAAAGGATAGCAAGGTTCGAGATTGAATCGATAATTGAATTGCAGCCAGTTCTTACAGTCAATCCTTACATTCTCGATCCTTACAGCCAGTCGTTGAAGCGACGGATATACCATTTCTTGACGGACTGCGTCAAAATGCAGTAACCGAGCAGAATAGCAGCCAGCCAAGGGAAATACGACAATGGTAGCGGCACTAGGCCAATCCCTTCTCCGAATTCGGAGAACGGAATCATAATGCCTGCCAGCATAATGAGCCCCGTCAGCAGCATGACAGGAAGGCTCGCCCGACTCTGGATAAACGGCACCTTCTCCGTACGGATCATATGCACGATCAAGGTCTGCGACAGCAGCCCCTCAATGAACCAACCGGAATGGAATAGGGCTTGATCTGCAGGTGAATTCGCAGCGAAGACGAACATCATCAATCCATAAGTGAGGAAGTCGAAGATTGAACTTGTTGGCCCAATGAACAGCATGAAGCGGCCAATCGACTTCGCGTCCCACGTACGCGGCTTCTTCAAGAACTCTTTATCCATGTTGTCCCACGGAATCGACAGCTGCGACACATCATAGAACAGGTTCTGCACGAGCAGATGCAGCGGCAGCATCGGCAGAAACGGCAGGAACAAGCTCGCGCCGAGTACACTGAACACGTTGCCGAAGTTCGAGCTGGCCGTCATCTTGATGTATTTGATCATGTTGCCGAACGTGCGGCGACCTTCGATGATCCCCTTCTCCAGCACCATAAGAGACTTTTCGAGCAGAATAATATCTGCCGACTCCTTCGCAATATCCACCGCAGTATCAACCGATATGCCAATATCCGCTTCCTTCAAAGAGATTGCATCGTTAATGCCGTCCCCCATAAATCCGACCGTATGCCCTTTCGCCTGCAGGGCACGAACGATTCGCGCCTTCTGCATCGGATTCAGCTTCGCGAATACCGTCGTCTTGTCAGCCAGCTCCGCAAGCGCCGTATCGCTCAACTCATCAATTTCCTTGCCTAGCACAATACGACCTGTATCGATGCCAACATCACGGCACACCTTGCGCGTCACCGCATCGTTATCTCCAGTCAGCACCTTCACCGCTACCCCATTCTCAAGCAGTGCTGCAATTGCAGGGGCCGCACTATCCTTCGGCGGATCCAGGAATCCGATATAGCCAACGAATACAAGCCCTTGCTCATCGGCAGCACTGTAGGATTCACGGGAACTTCCATCGTGCAGAACCTTAATCGCTACACCAATGACGCGAAGCCCATCTTCGTTCATTTCATTCGCTTTGCGCAGCAACTGCTGCTTCATATCCTGCTCCAAGCCAACGACCTGTTTGCCATCAAGCATGAATTCACTGATCGAGAGCATCTCCTCCATTGCGCCTTTGCAGATCAGAACATGTTCCCCTTGCTTTCTAGACAAGACCACAGACATCCGTCTGCGATTGAAGTCAAATGGAATCTCGTCAAGCTTCGTATAATCCAGATCCAGACCCGCAAGGCCATGCTCTT
Organism: Paenibacillus sp. KS1; assembly: GCF_001680695.1. Lineage (NCBI taxonomy): Bacteria > Bacillati > Bacillota > Bacilli > Caryophanales > Paenibacillaceae > Paenibacillus > Paenibacillus sp. KS1. Next base: position 10,582 of record NZ_MAIS01000098.1, read on the forward strand.
CTGCCCGCTCTACGACCGCATGGTCGAGCAGATTGCGGAGCCCTGTCTGATAACGGCTGTTCAAGTACGCGTACCGCAGCACTTGCTCGCTTTCTTCCCCATGGATGTTCAAATGCTTCTCCAGTATAATTTTGTCCTGCGTCAAGGTTCCTGTCTTATCCGTACACAGCACATTCATCGCGCCTAAGTTCTGAATCGCATTGAGCCGCTTCACGACTACCTTCTGACGCGACATCGCCATCGCACCCTTCGCCAGATTCGACGTCACAATGACGGGCAGCATTTCCGGCGTTAACCCTACTGCGACTGACAATCCGAAGAACAGCGCATCCCACCAGTCGCCCTTCGAGAATCCGTTGATGAAAAAGATAATCGGCACCATCACCAGCATGAAGCGAATAAGCACGAAGCTGACACTGTTGATGCCGCGCTCGAAGCTCGTCATGGGCCGTGCTCCGACCAAGCTATGCGCCATCGCGCCAAAGTACGTATGCGAGCCTGTCGCAATGACAACTGCCGTCGCGGATCCGCTGACAACCGTCGTCCCCATGTACGCCATATTATCTAGCTCCAACGCCTGCTTAGCTGTCTTAATCGCCTTAATGCGGCGCTGTTCAGGCAAGACCCCAATATCCCGCTTCTCTACCGGCATCGCTTCTCCCGTCAGCGCCGACTCCATAACAAGCAAGTCCTTGGCAGACAGAAGGCGGATATCTGCAGGAATTAGATCGCCTGCCGCAAGCCTTATCATATCTCCAGGTACGAGCTGCTCCATATCAATCTCACGGCTCTGCCCGCCGCGAATAACTGCGGCTGTCGTCTTCACCATCGCCTTTAGCTTCTCCGCTGTGCGCAAAGACCGGAATTCCTGCGTGAACGTAATGATAATGCTGATCGTAACCATTGTCGAAATAATAATAACGGCCTCTGTATCATCCGTAAGCGCCGAGAATACGTCCAGACCGAGCAGAACGAGAATGAACGGATTCTTGAAGCATCGTAGCAGCTGAATGTACCAAGCAGGCGGCTTCTCATACGCAACCTGATTAGGGCCGTACTCCTCCAAACGGCGCATCGCCTCCATCTCGTCCAAGCCGTACGGCTTCGTCTTCAACTCTTCCAGTACATCATCGATATGAGACTCCGATGCCTCGATGAGACGCTGTTCCAGCCTCGCATTTTCCTTATCTGCATCTCTGCGCGACACATATTTAGGCCATTTACGTTTAGTTTGATTAACCTTTATTTCCATAGTGAATTCCTCCTTCTCATGCACCAAAGTACGCAAAAAGACCTCCCTGCCTACAGGGAGGTCTGCATGACCCGAACCTTCAATTCCTTGCTGTCTGCATGCGCATACTTCTTCCGCACAAGAGGGGAAATCCCTCATCTTTTCACGGATGTCACTCGCTTGTGGATATGGTTCATACCAGCAGACCTCGACTATCCAAAGTCTGAATACTCCATGTACAAACGCACATACGAGTACCCTGCTGCCGATATGACATGATCTTCGATCACCAATCGAAGCTGTCATTCTCCACAAGTATACAGCCGTTACGGTCGGGTTGAACGAATTTCATCGCGGAGCAACGGAAGTGCAGTACTTCTGACGGCACTTCCATTTCCTCACATGACGAAATAAGCCATCCCATGTATCGGTGTCGGCAAGTGAATAACGCATAGGAAAGCAAGGAGAATCAAGGTTCTCCCGTTCCAAGGTTTCACAAAGCTATGCAATTGTGTCTTCGGACTCGGGCTTCCGTCCATGCGTAATCACCGCCTTTTCCTGTCTAATTGATTCATCATACGAAAAAAACCCTTCGGCTCGCCGAAGGGTTTCGCATGCGCAAATAAAGAACTGGGATATTGCCTATCCCGTTCCAGCCCTCCTCGTCGAGCTTCAGCACTATACAACGTAAAGGGATTCATTCCCTTAGCCACCTTAAGAAGAGCCTTAATCCGACAATTCCTGTTCTACCCATGGGCATCTCTCGATATTTCTGGGCAGTGGCCTCTGTTCGTATAGGAGCCTCACCTAACAAAGCTTAGATTGTTTTTCCTCATACAATGTATTACGGCACCTCTCGTTTGTCAACCGCATAACTCAAAAAAATTTTTACACTCATGCTGTAGGATTCCGTCATTTTCAGTTGTTTTTCCATTACGCTGTATGCTATACCGCATCGGAATACATAGATCGGCGAAAGGAGGAGGCCCATGATACATTTCCATCAAATCAATAAGCATTACGGCAGCTTTCATGTGCTTAAGGACATTAATTTATCGATCAAGCAAGGGGAAGTCGTTGTCGTCATCGGCCCAAGCGGTTCGGGGAAAAGCACAATGGTTCGCTGCATTAACCGGCTCGAAACGATTACCGACGGCGAGCTCTTTGTCGACGGGATACGCGTAAACGACAAGTCTACTGACATTAATCGACTGCGGCGCAATATCGGCATGGTCTTCCAGCACTTCAACCTGTATCCGCATAAAACGGTGCTGCAAAATATTACACTCGCCCCGATAAAGGTAGCAGGCATGTCCCAGCAAGAAGCAGAGGAAGCAGCAAGACTGTATTTGGACAAAGTTGGCATTGCTGATAAGGCGAACGCCTACCCTTCTCAGCTGTCTGGTGGTCAGCAGCAGCGTGTTGCAATTGCGCGAGGACTCGCGATGAAGCCCAAAATTATGCTGTTTGATGAGCCTACATCGGCACTCGATCCCGAGACTATCGGAGAAGTGCTCGATGTCATGAGGGCGCTTGCGAAGGAAGGCATGACGATGGTCGTCGTTACCCATGAGATGGGCTTCGCCAAGGAAGTAGCAGACCGCATCGTGTTCATGGATCAGGGAAGGATTGTCGAAGAAGCAGAGCCTGTTTCCTTTTTTACAAAACCGCGCGAAGAGCGTGCCCAGCTATTCCTCAGCCGGATACTGAATCACTAATTGATAAGCGATGAAAAGGAGTGTATATCCCATGAAACGTTGGATGAAATTGATGAGCATGACAATCGTAGCCGCCTTTATTGTAAGCGCTTTATCTGCTTGCGGAAGTCAAGCCTCTGAAGGAGAAAACGCCCTTGCAAAAATCAAAAATCGGGGCAAAATTATTGCCGGCGTGAAGTATGACCTGAACCTATTTGGACTGAAAGACCCTGCCACCGGAAAAGTGCAAGGCTTGGACATTGATATTGCGAAACAAATTGCCAAAAAGGTGCTGGGCAATGAGGATGCGATCGAGTTCATGGAGGTGACATCGAAGACACGGATTCCGATGCTCAAAAATGGCGACATAGACTTCATTATCGCAACCATGACGATAACTGACGAGCGTAAAAAAGAGATTGATTTCTCGGATGTATATTTTACAGCCGGCCAGTCCCTGCTTGTCCCTGCTGACAGCCCCATTAACTCTATTAAGGATTTGACCAATGATTCCAAGGTGCTCACAGCCAAAGGCTCTACATCCGCCAAAAACATTCGCGAATCCGCACCTGACGCGCAAATTCTGGAGTTCGAAAATTATGCCGAGGCATTTACAGCCTTGAAGGCTAAGCAGGGCAATGCGTTGACGACTGACAACGCGCTGCTGTATGGAATGGCTAAGCAGGACAGCAACTTCCGTGTCTTGGATGAGACATTTACAGAAGAGCCTTATGGCATCGGCATTCGCAAGGGAGAAGCAGAACTTGTTAAAGCCGTGAACGACACCTTGAAAGAGCTGAAGGAGAACGGTGAATACAACAAAATATACGAGAAATGGATCGGCAAAAAGCCAAACTAACAGACCGTCATGTCCGTACGGATTCCGGTGAGGGGATAAGCGCTGGCCGCTCATCCCCTCTTTCGGGTTCATCCAGCCTACCAACGAGGGAGGAACATTGATGTTTATCAACTTTTCGATTCTGAGCGAGCATCTGGATCGCTACTTGATCGGGCTGGGAGGCACGCTGGCTGCCAGCCTGATTTCACTCGTGGCAAGCTTTATTCTAGGTGCAATCATCGCGGTATTTCGCATCACACCCGTCAAGCCGCTTCAATGGCTTGGTACGATCTATGTTGAATTTATTCGCAACATCCCACTGATGCTCATTGCCTTTTTTACGCTGGTCGGGCTTCCGCTCGTAATTGGCACCGTCCTTATCCCATTTGTGGCGGGTCTTACCGCCTTGACCGTGTATACTTCTGCTTTTATCGCGGAAGTGATTCGTGCTGGAATTCAAGCAATCCCCAAAGGACAGATGGAGGCTGCTCGATCTTCTGGACTGACCTATACACAAGCGATGTGGCATGTCATCCTGCCGCAGGCCGTCAAGTTGGTTATTCCGCCGCTCGGCAACCAATTTTTGAACTTGGTCAAAAACTCGTCCATCTTCACTGTTCTATCCGCTACAGACATCATGTATCAAGCTGACTTAATCAATTCCGATACATTCGACACGTTTAGCACCTATATTTTTGCCGCGATGTTTTATTTGGTGCTGACGATTCCACTCAGCTTCGGTATTCGTTATTTGGAACTTAAATATCAAGGTGTGAAGGGAGTCGAAGCATAATGGATTTCATTGGAGCGTTGTCCCTTGTTAATATGCAGTTTTTGCTACAAGGCGCCCTTATCACCTTAGAAGTCGCCATAGTGTCCATTATCATTAGCTTTATCATCAGCGTCATAGTCGGAACCGTTCGATATGCCCAAGTCCCCATTCTAGGCAAGCTATTTGCCATCGTGGTGGAGATCATTCGTAACCTGCCCCTATTGCTGATCATCTTCTTTACGTATTTTGCCCTGCCGCAGATCGGTATTAAGCTTGATAAATTCACAGCAGCCATAGTCGCGCTTGTTATTTTTGAATCGGCCATGATTTCTGAAATCGTACGGGGTGGATTGAACTCAGTTGAAAAAGGACTCCTCGAAGCAGGACGCTCATCCGGGCTGACAATGACTCAAACGCTAAGGCATATTGTTCTTCCCATCGCGCTTCGGCGAATGGTTCCGCCTATCGTCAGCCAATTTATCTCGCTATTGAAGGATACCTCACTCGCCGTCGTCATTGCCCTGCCGGAATTGATGAACCATGTGCAGATCATTAATGGGCAAAATATCAATTACGTCATTCCAACATTCTTGTTTGCTGCCCTGCTCTATTGCATAGTCAATTACTTGTTATCCCTCGCCTCACGCAGGCTGGAGCATAAACATTCCTGAATATGGATAATTCTACAAGACAACACACCCTCTTTTCCGGTACGATAAGAAGAGGCGCCGAAGGCAGGTGCAGTGTCGGAGCTTGCGGAAAGGAGTGTTCATATTCGATTGCGTGACCAGAGGCTGCTTATTTGGAGCATCATTTTATTGTCTACAGGACTGCTCGGTGAAATGAAGATCACCCCGTTTGGCGGTGATTTTCGCTTTTCGCTCGGCATCATGGCCTTCTTTTTCGGGCTGCTGTGGTTCTCGGTTCCCGTGCTTGCCACGGGTATCTCAGTAGGGGCATTCGTTGTAGTATTCCGGATCGCGCTTGGATTGCTGCTCTATGATATCCCCATTCCTCTTGGATTTGCACAGCACATGCCTGTGTTTTTTTACTACGTCACCTTCGCCGCCATCATCTCCCTGCTCAAATTGAAAGCGAATGTGGAATATCATGTGAAGGTCGCGATATACGGCGCACTTGCCGATATGGCATCCAATGGCGTGGAGCTGCTCGTTCGCATTGCCTCGGGCACTCCGTCCAACATGAGCTATCAGGAATACCTGCTCATCATTCTCGTTGGCCTGCTGCGCAGCTTCTTCGCCGTAGGTCTGTGCAATATGCTGGCCATTCGACAAGTTCGGGCACAGGCAGAACAGCGTCGTCTGGAATTGGAACGTCTTATGATGATCAATTCCGATCTGTTCGAAGAAGCGTTCTATTTACGCAAGTCCATGTCCCATATTGAAGAAATTACGCGCGAAAGCTATCGGCTGTATCAATCACTCAAGCAGCGGCTCTATGCAGATGCAGCACAAGCATTGCAGATTGCCAAGCATGTACATGAGCTGAAGAAAGACTCCGAGCGCATTCTGTCTGGCCTATTCAAAATCATTCATCAGGAACGCATGCTCTCCAAACGCATTCAGATTGCTGAATTATGCGCCATGGTCGTAAGGGCGAATACCAACTACGGCCTGCTGCTCGGGAAGCAGATCCATTTACATTCCAGCTGCCACATGAATCTCTCTACCACCGAGATCTATCCGCTTCTCTCTGTGTTGAACAACATTGCATCCAATGCTGTTGAAGCGATACCACAGGAAGGTCGAATCGATTTGCAGGTTGATTTGCATGACGGGCTCCTCTTGTTCTCTATCATCGATGACGGGCCTGGCATCTCGGCAGATGATCTTGAATTGATCTTCCATCCCGGATATACAACTAAATTTGATGCTGAGGGTAACTCTTCAACAGGCATTGGCTTATCGCATGCCACTGACATCGTCCAGCTATTCAAGGGCGACATTGACGTAACCAGTACTCCCGGACATACATGTTTTCAAATTCGGATTCCTGTAGAGCATTTAACTTGAGAGGAGGGTGTTCACTTGTTAAAATTCTATCTTGTCGAGGACGACCCTGCTATTCGTAAAATGCTTATGCGGATCGTTAGCGAAAGTGGTCTTGGCGAAGTCGTTGGCGAAGCCGGTGACGGCTCCTATGTATCGGCAGAGGTTGTCAGCCATGCAGACATTGTCATCATTGACTTGCTTATGCCGGGCCGCGATGGAATTGAGACGGTAAAGTCACTGCGCAAACATGATTACAACGGCCGCTTCATCATGATCTCCCAAGTCGAAAACAAAGAAATGATCGGCGAGGCCTACCAACAAGGGGTGGACACATTCATCCAAAAGCCTATCAATCGCTTGGAGGTGTTGTCTGTTCTTCGGCGCGTATCCGACCATTTGCGATTGGAGAAATCCATGCAATCTATCCGAAATTCACTTCGCGTCTTCGAAGTATCTGGAACGGAAGCCCTGCATGCATGGCAGGGGCAAGCACCTGTGCAACAGGAGAAGAGTATAGAACAGCAAGCCAGATCACTGCTCCTGCAACTAGGGGTTGTCGGGGATGCTGGTGCTCCTGATATGATTCGGATTGTAAAATGGCTGAAAGCACAAGAACAGGAACAACGACTGCTTCAAGATTTGCCGCCACTTAAAATGATCTACGAACAAGTAACATCGCACGGTCAAGCTGCAGGAGATCATCTCAAGCGCGATGTCCGTGCAACAGAACAGCGAATTAGACGGTTAACTTTGCAAGCGCTTACTAACTTGTCCTCTATCGGATTGAGCGATTACGGCAACCCCACCTTTGAATACTTCGCGGCGCGTTTGTTCGATTTTCAAGAAGTACGCCTGCGCATGCGAGAGCTGGAGGAATCCCGCAAGTCCACTTCCTGCAAACTAAATCTAAGAAAATTTCTATATGTATTTTATATTGAATGCGCCTCTACTCCGTGATCGATTCAGTGGCAAAAAGGGAGTACAGTTCCACCCCTCTTCCCATACATACGTGAGACCAGTACATCGATAATGCATACAAATGCAATGTCACACAAACTCTGGATGCTGCCCTTTTTCCCTCTTTATTCGACATCAACCGGCAACCTGTTTGTCCACTGTACGCGGACAAACAGGTTTTATTCCATATGCTACCACAACATCTCCCTTCATCCTTCCCTCTGCAAGAAATCGCAGTAAAAAAATATTTTTTGCCCCCCGCTTACATCCCTCGGACAAGCCTGCTGGCAAGGAATATTGCCAATGTAACACTCCAAAACCAGTGACATTTATCACCTTGCGCCTATTTACTTACCCTATATGTTGTAGTATATTTACAAAATAATATCTACATGTTGTGATTGTTAAGAAATTACTACTACCAATACGCATAAAGTGCAAATGACCTTGAGAACAGCAACAACGGATAACCCTTACGCTGTATTCGAGGTTCGTTTTTGGGGCTTGTTAACAATCGCTAGGTAGATGACAACTTGTATAAGCCATATCGGAATGTCGAGAATGATGAAGGTGTGCGTCCATGTATGGCGCACGCGCTGTTCTTATGCGCTTAGACAGAAGAGTGCTTCATTCAGGCCTATTATCAGCCCTTTATCTTGGATACATAACCAGCACTCAACTTGAAGTTTTATTTCTTCTGAACGACTCCGACATAGATAGCTAAGCTCCATCTCAATTCGATATTCGAGGAGGAATACTCACGAATGCAGACGACTACACCTATCGTCCACACCGTTCACAAGCCTAACAATCGCTCCCTTGCCTTCGATGCGGAACGCATAAAGCGCTACGGAGAGCGAATGATGGCTCCCTACCCTCAGCTTGATCGTGAACGCTGGTACCGCAGTTTGCTGTCGAAGCTGCGCAGCAGCAGCGTACAGGCTGCAGATATTACTCAAGCCAGCATGATGACTGCGTTGGAATTGGTGACGAAGGAAGAACCGGATTGGAAGTTCGTTGCCGCACATTCCTTATTAACGAAGCTATATAAGGAGGCCGCCCTCCATCGCAACTATAAGGCATATCCGGATAAGCCTTACGGAGATTTCTACAAGCTTATCTCTCGTCTATGCGATCTAGGTATTTACCGTCAAGAATTGCTGGAAGCTTACACACCTGAACAAATTCGAGAACTTGGACAATCCATTCAAGCGGAGCACGATCTTATCTTCGACTACATTGGACTTCTGACATTAGCAGAGCGGTATCTCGCCACTGACTTCGAAGGCCGCACGATGGAGCTGCCGCAGGAACGTTATATGATCATTGCTATGTACTTGATGCACAAGGAGCCGGCAGAGCGCCGAGTAGAGCTGGCTAAGGAAGCATACTGGGCAATGGCTAATCTATACATGACCGCTGCTACACCGACGATGGCGAATGCAGGCAAGAAGGTGGCCGGACAATTATCCAGCTGCTTCATCGACACGGTAGACGACTCGCTGGAAGGCATCTTCGAGTCCAACACCGATGTAGCCCGCCTCAGCAAGATGGGCGGCGGTATCGGCGTATACCTCGGCAAGATCAGGGCACGCGGCTCCGATATTCGCGGACATAAAAATACAAGCTCAGGTGTTATCCCTTGGATTCGCCAGCTTAACAATACAGCCGTCAGCGTCGACCAATTAGGCACACGCAAGGGCGCGATCGCCGTGTACTTGGACGTGTTCCACAAGGATATTCTGTCCTTCCTCGACTTGAAGCTGAACAACGGGGATGAGCGCATGCGGGCGCATGATATTTTCCATGGGGTGAGCTTGCCGGATCTATTCATGGAGGCGGTGGAGAACCGGGAGGATTGGCATCTGTTCTGCCCTCACGAAGTGAAGAAGATCATGGGCTGGAAGGATAACCACGGACGCCCTCTTGGACTTGAGGATTTCTACGACGAGCAGCGTGGTCAAGGCCAGTTCCGCGATAAATATGCCGAGGCGGTTGCGAATTCAAGCTTGCCGCGCATTACACTGCCTGCGATTGACATCATGAAGCGTATCTTGAAGTCGCAGTTAGAGACAGGAACACCGTACATGTTCTATAAGGATGCCGCGAACCGCGCGAATCCGAACAAGGCGCATGGCATGATCTACAGTTCCAACCTGTGTACGGAAATTATGCAGAACATGTCGCCTACCCTCGTTGAGCAAGAGGAGCTGACCACTCAGGATGGACAGTCTCGCATTATTATTAGCAAGATCCCTGGTGATTTTGTCGTATGCAATCTGAACTCAGTCCATCTAGCGCGTGCTGTGCGTGCCGATATTCTGAAGCGGCTCATTCCGATTCAGGTTCGCATGCTCGACAATGTTATCGACATTAATCGCATTGAGGTGCTTCAGGCGCAGCATACGAACCGCCGCTATCGCGCAATTGGACTTGGAACCTTCGGCCTGCATCACCTGCTTGCCCTAGAAGGCATCGCGTGGGAGTCCGAAGAAGCCGTGCAATATAATGACGCGCTCTATGAGAAGATCAACTACCTGGCGATTCAGGCCAGCATGGAGCTTGCTAAGGAAAAAGGAGCATATCCGCTCTTCGCTCAATCGGAATGGGAGAACGGCCGCTATTTCTCCGATCGAGAATATACAACAGGCACCCGCCAAGGCAAATTCGTGACGACCGAACAGTGGCAAGAACTTGCGGATAAGGTACAGGCGAACGGCATGCGCAATGCATGGCTGATGGCGGTAGCCCCGAACGGTTCTACTTCCATTATTGCGGGCTCAACGGCAAGCATTGATCCAGTCTATGACCTGCTTAGCTATGAGGAGAAGACGACGTACAAGATTGCCAATCCTGCTCCGGATCTGTCGGAGAAGACGATATGGTATTACAAGACAGCCTTCCGTCTCGACCAGAACTGGTCCATTCGTATGGCGGCTGCACGTCAGCGCCATATCGATCAAGCACAGAGCTTCAACTTATATGTACGTCCTGATATTCGCGCTGTAGACTTTCTTTCTCTCCATCTTCATGCATGGAAGGCTGGGCTGAAGTCAACGTATTATGTGCGCAGTCAAGCATTAACCGTAGAAGAATGTGAAGCGTGCAGCTCGTAATGCACCCATCGTCCAGCGACGGACTCGAATCACTGTTAGAGGTTGTTCAAAAAGTCCGCTTTTGA
>NZ_MAIS01000303.1:0-472 GCF_001680695.1 Paenibacillus sp. KS1
CGATTCAAAGTCGCTGGAAACGGCAGCAAAAGCGATGAAAACGGCATTTGATCATGATTTTGAAATCACAGAAGCTCAACTTTATTCTAAAGGTGACAAAGTTCAAACGTTATCACTTAAGGATAACGATGTTTCACTTCAGATGGAAGCAAAAAAGGGAAAGGTCTTGAACGTATTTAATAATACAAGAAAAAAGGTAACGACCAACCAAGAGGTTACGGAAAAAGATGCAAAGGAAGTGGTCGCTCCGCTTGCCAAGGAATTATTCAATATCGATATTTCGGGATGTGAAGTGAAGTGGGACAACCTATTTAAAGATTATTATTTTGTTAAAGGTAAAGAGACGGTATTGCAAGCAGCGTTGGATGCTGAAAAGAAACCCGTGTACATCAGAACGAGCAAATAGACGTTAACTGTATTCGTTTTGCAGTAGTCTCATAAGAGAAAAAAGCAGTCTATCCTCACTTGAGGA
>NZ_MAIS01000229.1:0-1356 GCF_001680695.1 Paenibacillus sp. KS1
CAAAAAACATCCCGTTAATACAGACAACATCCTCAGCAGCAATATGCCCAACCTACATCTTTCACTCTAGTCTTTCTCTCCTCCTTCTATTTGAATAGCCTCTCGGCATTCACCGAGGCAGATGGGACAAGGGATTCCTTGAACCATCAATCTTGTCATCCTCCTACTTCCATAGGAATAAAACACTTGACAAATTCCAAAACCCTCCAAAATCGCGAAAAGGGGTAAAAACTCATGCCCATCAAGCTAAGATTAAATAAAATTCCGTTAACTAGGTTTTTTTCTAAAGATCCAGTGTAAGTTTTTCAAAGATTTGCATACCAAATAAACCCTATCGGAGACTACTGCAAAACGAATACAGTTTATGTAAAAAGCAACCCAGTACCGAGTCGGTACTGGGTTTGTTGTATACTGGGAGAAAAGGGAAAGCGAGATGAGAGGATTTGCTGCAGCCAGCCAAACAATTAACCGCATCGTTTCATGCGGAGTTATATAAACTTGTACCTGAAAACCACCTGCTTCGCAAAATACATGCCACTGTAGATTTTGGATTTATTCATGAACTAGCAAAGCTTTCCTACTGTAAGTATTATGGCAGACCGGCAAACGAACCGGAATTACTGTTTCGTTTGTTGTTCTTACAGATCCTGTACAATCTCTCGGATGATCGAATCATACAGGAAGCTCAAGTAAATCCGGCATACAAATGGTTTATTGGGATCAATCCAGAAGACTCACTTCCAGATGCGTCACAGTAGTCACGGTTCCTAAATCACCGCTTGGGAGCCAGCCAAGTTGAAGATGTGCTGAAACATGTGGTTGGCCAATGCATGGAACAGGGATTGGTGAAAAGCAAATCCATCATTATGGACGCAACACACACGCAGGCAGGCAGCCAAAAGCAACGGCCGCTCGACGTATTGCGTGGTGCAGCCAAACGACTGTTTCGAGTTGTCACCAAACATCATCCCAAGCTGGAGAAGAAACTCCCTAAGCTACCATCCGTAAAAAGTGAGCAAGCGTGCCGAGCAATTCATGCTGGCCTATTTGGCGCAGCTTGGCCAGACGGTAGAGAAGCTCTTGCCGGATCATGAAGGTGCGGTGAGCGATAAACTTGGCATCGCTAAGCAGATTGTCGAGGACGAGCGGCTACTCTCACATAAGGGGATTCTCTCAGCCATCGACCCAGATGCGCGCTTCGGCTGGAAGAGCAGTTCCAAATCGTTTTTTGGGTACAAAGAACATATTGCAATGACGGAAGAAGAAATCATTACCGCCCTAGAGGTGACACCGGGAAGCACCGACGGTGGAGACAGTCGCTCTCTCGTGTATTACTTTGACGTCGAGAAGTGCAAG
>NZ_MAIS01000312.1:0-430 GCF_001680695.1 Paenibacillus sp. KS1
GCCTGACGATGCAGCGCATCGCTAGGCATCACGACGCGCTGCGGATGATTGTCACGCAGACGGAAGACGGCTACGCTGCTTGGAACCGCAGCGGGGAAGACGGCGAAGGCTACAGTCTGGACGTATTTGACTTTCGTGGCGAAGAGGATTGGAGCAAGCGGGTCGAGACGGAGGCCGGCAAGCTGCAGGCCAGCTTCTCGCTAGCCGCCGGTCCACTCCTGAAACTGGGCTTGTTCCAGTGCCCGGACGGGGATCATTTGCTGATCGCGATTCATCATTGGGTCGTCGACGGAGTCTCCTGGCGCATCCTTTTTGAGGATATCGCGTCAGCTTACGAACAAGCGGCGAAAGGACAGGACATTCGGCTGCCGCTGAAAACGGACTCGTTTCAAACGTGGTCGCGGCAGCTTGGCGCCTATGCGGCAAGTCC
>NZ_MAIS01000054.1:0-41055 GCF_001680695.1 Paenibacillus sp. KS1
GAGTGAGTGCAAGATTCGATGTCGAGTTACCTCATGATTTACTTCGTGATCAAAAGCGAATTGGTGAACAAAAGGCGCCCCCTTACGGAGACGCCGGCCTGAACTCCAACATAGATAGCGGCTGCATCGCTTCCGATGGGGCAATGCCGATCAAGCGGCAGGCGAGCGGCGCCAACTGCAATTGAGGTACTTCCTGTTCATAGACGCCAGGGGTCACCAGATTGCTAATGACGAACAGTGGAACATGGCGTTCGGCGTCTGTCGTTCCGCCGTGATTGCCATCATTGTTCATGCCATGGTCAGCCGTAACAATAATCTGATAGCCTGCCTCCATCCAAGCTGGCAGCACGCTTGCAAGAATAATGTCCGCCGCCAGTGCCCGGTTGCGGTATTGCGCCGAATCCCCACTGAACTTATGTCCGTCATCATCAATGTTCATCGAATGGACGTACAAGAAGTCTGGAGCATATTGCGTGAGCAAGAAGTTCGCATCAGCGAACAAGTGCGTGTCAGGATAGTGATCTTCGAAGTAGAAGATGCCATGCTGAATCGGCTTGTCTGTATCGAGCTGAATGCGATCAACAGCTGGGTGGAATGGAGCCGAGTTATACAGCTCGCTTACCCAATAGTAAGAGGCAGTCGCATTTGTAAGTCCTTGTTCCCGCGTTAAGTGGAACAGACTGCGCTCGTGCGATAACCGCACAGTCTGGTTCGTTGCAATCTCGTGGCGCCATACCGGAGTTCCGGTCATCAGCACCTCATAGAGCGGGCGAGACAGGCTTGGCAGCTCGGAGCGCACTTTGTAGCGCGCTGCCTTGCCATATTCCACCAAGTGATGCATATACCCCATTTGCGTGACGGCGGTGTCATGGCGCAGGCCGTCCAGCATGATGAAGATGAGCTTATTGTGATTGTGCGAGCGGTTCGTGATGTTATTTGACATGAATAAGTACCTGCTCCTGCCACAGCTGTGGGAGCTGCTTCGTTGTTTCTTCCCATGCCTTCAAATCTTTCACAGGCTGTGTGTTTTTGTACATTTCATCCGGGAGGAGCATTGCCTTTGCATCGTCAGCCAGCTTCGCGTTGGAGCGGATTGGACGAGCATAGCCACGAGCCAAGTTGGATTGTCCTTCATCGGACAAAATGTATTCACGTGCCAGCATCGCTGCATGCGGATGCTTCGAGTACTTGTTAATAACCGTTGCATAGCCGCTTGTTGCAGAAGCTTCCTGCGGGATGACAACTTCGAAGCGGTTCTTGTCGATTTTGTCACGGTAGCCTAGTGCGTTGAAGTCCCACAGGAATCCAACTTCGACTTCGCCTTTTTCCAAGTTCGCAAGACCTGCATCATTGGAAGCGAGACGGCCTTGTTTCGCCAGCTCTGCGAAGAAGTCGATGCCCGGTTGAATGTTCTTCTCGTCACCGCCGAATGCGTAAGCAGCCGCAAGAACAGCGAATTGTGCTTGGTTTGCCTTCATCACGTCGCCAACAGCGACTTTGAATGTTCCATTTTTAATGTCTGCCCAAGATTTCGGCGGGTTTGCCACTTTGTTCTTATCTGTAATGATGGACAATGTACCCGTGTAGCCGAGCAGCCAGTGTCCTTCATCATCCTTAGCCCAGTCCGGAATGTCGTTCCAGTAAGACGTTTTGTATGGCAGTGTTAGACCTTTTTGCTTCGCAAGCGGTCCGAATGCGATACCGACGTCGCCGATATCAGCGGTTGCGTCGTCTTTCTCCGACTCGAACTTCGCCAGTTCTTCAGCACTGGACATATCTGTATCCGTATGTTTCAAGCTATATTTCGTTCCTAAATCGTTCCACGTTTGCACCCAGTTCGCCCAAGTGTCAGGCATGCCGACCGAGTTGACTTGCCCTTCTTGTTTGGCCTTTTCCACAATTTGATCCAAGGTCAGCTTGGAAGCGTCGACTGCTTCGTTCGCAGCTTGTCCAGATGAGCAGCCTGCAAGCAAAAATGCGGAAGCAAGTACGGTTGCTGTCCATTTCATGAAACGATGAGTTCGCATGAGTTCATGACTCCTTTTTCATTTAGTTTTCGTTTTGTTTTCCTTCTGTTTACGTCTCTAATCATAAACAAACAAAGTTAAACCAACATCAAGCGGGTGATAAGGTATTGTAAAGGCAGAACCGAAACAAGTTCTCGGCGTCAGAATGACATGGTGGGGGAAGTATGGGGGGAGTATGGCATTTATATGAAAAATATGGATCGTTTTATGGGTGGACACGTATCAAAGAATATTGGCATTTCTAAGAATGGGGGAGAAGGATATTGTCTAGGCAAACGATTGCGATCGTAGGAGGAACAGGTACAGTAGGGAAGCATGTGGCTGCGACAGCAATTAAACAAGGATATTCGGTTCGCATTCTAGCTCGTCGTCCGGAGCGAGTCCAATTGAAGTCACCGCACGCCATTATAATAGTAGGAAGCGTAACAGATAAAACTGCCATTCACTCCCTCCTTGAGGGATGTGACGGTGTGATCAATGCTTTTGGACAGCCGATGAAGGACAAGCCGATTTATAGCGAAGTTGCGGCACGTTTGCTCCAAGGCATGAAGGAAACCGGTATTCGCAGATATGTCGGCGTGTCAGGAGGATCGCTTGATATTGAAGGGGATCGCAAGTCCTGGATGAACCGAATGGGTGCACGCTTATTTCGCTTACTATATGGGGACTTTATTCGGGACAGGCAGCGTGAGCTCGGCGTGCTTCGGGATAGCGATCTAGATTGGACGCTTGTGCGATTGCCGTTCGTGCATGAACGCGATGTCATGAAGCCAGTAAAGGTTGACCAATATGATATGCCGGGTACGAAAATATCAAATACCCATATTGCACGGTTTCTCGTAGATCAGGTACAAGACGCTGCTTTTCTACGAAAAACACCGTTTATTTCACAATAATATTCCTACTAATGGAATGGGATTTTACCAACATTTGCGGTATAATCTTGAATGAAGAAGACGATCTACGTTATACTCTTCTCACTACAAATCTCGTGTAAAAAGGGAGTTAGCGAAATGGAAAAGGTACTTATTTTCGGACATAAAAATCCAGACACCGATACGATTTGCTCCGCAATCGCATATGCAGACTTGAAAACACAATTGGGCTTCAACGTTGAGCCGGTTCGTCTCGGCAGCGTGAACGGAGAAACACAATTTGCATTGGATACCTTCCAAGCAGAAGCGCCTCGTCTGGTAGAGACGGTAGCGAATGAAGTAAAAGGGGTTATTCTTGTTGACCATAACGAGCGTCAGCAAAGTGCAAACGATATCGAACAAGTGGAAGTTCTTGAGGTTATCGACCACCACCGCATTGCGAACTTTGAGACAAGCGGCCCTTTGTACTATCGTGCTGAGCCTGTAGGCTGCACAGCGACGATCTTGAACAAAATGTACAAAGAAAACGGCAAAACGATCAGCAAAAACATCGCTGGCTTGATGCTGTCCGCAATCATCTCGGATTCCTTGCTGTTCAAATCCCCAACTTGCACAGAGCAAGACGTAGCAGCAGCTCGCGAGCTGGCTGAAATCGCTGGTGTAGACGTTGAGAAGTACGGATTGGACATGCTCAAAGCTGGTGCTGACTTGAGCCAGAAAACGATTGCTGAGCTGATCTCTCTTGATGCGAAGGAATTCTCCATGGGCAGCTCCAAGGTTGAAATCGCACAAGTAAACGCAGTAGACGTGAATGATGTATTGTCCCGTCAAGCTGAAGTGGAAGCGGCTTTGAACGACATTATCGCAACGAAAGGTCTTGACCTCTTCGTATTCGTGGTAACAGATATATTGAACAGTGACTCTGTGGCGCTGGCACTTGGTTCCAAGACAGAAGCAGTTGAGAAAGCGTACAATGTTACGTTGGAAAACAATACGGCATTGCTGAAGGGCGTTGTTTCCCGTAAGAAGCAAATCGTGCCTGTACTGACAGATACGCTTAGCAAGTAATTGATGTCATCCTATATGAAGCAGATTTCATCTGTTATACAACGGCTGTTTCCCTTATGGGAAACGGTCGTTTTTTATTGGAGGAGGTTAGAGAGCAGAGGGGAAGGGAACAGGATAGAGGGATCCATTTCCATTTGTAGAATACGTAAGGGATATGTTCTCAGAGAAGATGAGCCAGATTTACTCGTCTTGATGTAAAGGAGGCAATTAAATTGGATTGTTCCATCCCAGATACGATTTTGCAGCGCAAGGGTGCAACAAAAGAAGCAAATATTCCAGTTGAAGTCCAGCAGCTATTACATACAGGAAGGATAGAAAGCGTGAATTTAACAGAGTGGCTTGCTGTAGATCATATGACTTTGCTGGAACATGTATTGCCGGAAGTTGGTTTAGAGAAGAAGCTTTCCGATCTGCTTCTGGAAATAAAGGAAACGGATAGTATACGCGGCATGAAGGCGATACGGCTTATTGGGCAGCGACTCTATGAATTTTGCAGCACCGAGGATGCGCCCGTTACAGATTCCAAGCCGTTTATGGCGATCGCCGAACATCGCTCGGATTCCGTTCGATGCTGGGGGGCTTACATGGCAGGCGGTGATGACTCCATGTCTATCGACGAAGCATTGTCACGTATTCACCGATTTGCGGCTGACTCTCATTTTGGCGTTAGGGAGATTGCATGGATGGCTGTGCGCGCTCATATCGAGTCGAATTTGTCGGGGGCCATATCCATCTTATCCACTTGGACATCTGATACGGATGCCAATGTACGGAGATTCGCTACGGAAGCGACGCGTCCACGAGGAGTGTGGACGAAGCATATTGAGGCATTGAAGCAGAGCCCTTGGCAGGCGCTTCCGTTGCTAGAGCCTCTCAGATCTGATCCGGCGAAGTATGTGCAGGATTCGGTTGGCAACTGGCTGAATGATGCGAGCAAGACGAATCCGGACTGGGTAAGGGAGCTGTGCGAGCGCTGGACGAATGAGTCTGACTCAAAGGCAACAGCGCGAATTGTAAGCAAGGCTCAGCGAACCTTGCAGAAGCAGGTATAGCAGACCGGAACAGCAGCAGCTTGGTCGACTTTACCGATGTCATATCGTATCCGCTGGCAGCTTATCCAGCGGATATTTTATTTTGATCCGCTTCCCCATTCTTTCGCGACTATTTCGAATCTCTAGGTACTTGCTCGATTCGCATTTCCGTTTTCAATTCAGTTTCCCCCTTATCAATCTATCTCCGAAGCTTCCTCTGAATTTTTCTTTGTTCGGTCTGTACAGTTTTTCTTGTATCCCTCCCTCTTTTTGCGTTGCTCTTTGTTTTATTTAGAGCTTTTCGTCTTCCATCGTTCTAGTATCAAGAACTCTCTCTTTATGCTTTTCCCCCCAGTCGGCGTTTTTGATATGAGCCTATCAGTTATAAATAAACTAATTCCATGAGTCCAGAAGGACTCAATGACCGTAATGTTGCTTTGTCATACCGCTTATAGGCAAGGGGTTGAACCTCTACTCGCGTCACCTTTTATGCTAGTACTTGAGAAATTCAAGTAGAAAGGTGACAATCGATGAACAAACCAACACGCAAAGAAATTGCAATCGTCCAATTCATGCTGGCCATCTCATTAATTCTTGGCGTCCTGCCACCTCTTGTAATGTTCCTCGTGACAAGAAGGACAGAATCGTATTATCGTGATGCTAGCCGCACAGCATTGAATTTTCATCTGACCATTTTGCCGTTCTTTATTGTGAGCTATGCACTGCCGCCATGGTTCAAGTACATAGTCTTACTTGTTGAAACGGTGATCATTTTATATGCAATGATAAGGATTGCGCTTAAGAAAGCCTATCGTTATCCAGCCATACCTTACCTGAAAAAGTAGACAGAATCGAGGATACCCCATGACAACCGATATGCTGACGATCGGGCAGTTGTCTGCCCGCACAGGAATTACCATTCGAACGCTTAGATACTATGACAAGCTTGGATTGCTAACACCAAGTGATTACAAAGAGGGCGGACACAGGTTGTACAATGCAGATGATCTCAGCCGTTTGCAGCAAATCCAAGCATTGAAGTTCATCGGTTTTTCCTTGAAAGATATCGCTGATTTATTAGACAAGCCACAGGTAGAAGAAGCGCATATTCGCAGCGTGATTGCGTTCAAGAAGAAGGAGCTTATAGCGGAGCAGGAGCGGATTCAGCTCATGATAGATCAATTGGATCATATGGGGACGATCATTTCGAATCATCCTATCATTGATTTGCGGTTGTTCTGCTTTATCGTGCATTCGATTATGTGGGAAGAAGAGCACATAGAGTCGCACAACCTAGAGGGCAATCCAATTTATAATTTTCGCAATGAAGAACGGGCAGAACTGGATCGAAAGTATTTTGCATTGCTTACGGAATTGAAACAGCTGATTGCAAGCCAGGTAAGTCCAGATTCGGGGGAAGCACAGAGTTTCATGAAGCGATTTATGGAGCTGTACGAATATACCGTTGCGAAAATAAGCCCTGCATCGGTGGCGCAGGCAGATGCACCAACGGATCAATCAAACATCCTCATTCCATTTACAGAGGAAGAACAGGTATTTCTAATCGAAGCATTCCAAGTGATGTCTTGTACGCAATAGAGGTAATGGATACATTAGGCTTGGCGGCGAACGGGCTCTTTGCAACAAACGCTTTCAGAGAACGCAGGGATATTTCCATTCCTATGGAGCCCCGGGATTGTCGCTCATCGGGCCTATCGTTAAATGGGGCTGCTCTCAATGAGATTCTATCTCTGGAGCAGCCTCTTGTTGTGCGGGTGGATGAGCGATATGAACCCTATAACGGTTCGGCGCTATAGCAGCAGCTTGGCTGCAAGCGGATAATGATCCGATGCAAGTGAAGAATGAATAACCGTTCTATCTTCGATATTTCCCGATTGATGATTGACGAATATGTAATCGAGCGTCTCGACAGCATTGCCTGCAGGGAAGGTGAAGGCATCATGCTCATCTGCGAAAGCGCTGCAGAATGCTGGAGACATGCTAGCAACTTCAACAGAGTCTGGATGTGCATTGAAATCTCCCGTAATGATGCACGGTTCCATTGTATGGCTCGCGACGATGTTGATTATCTCCTTCACTTGTTCGACCCGTTCCGATTGTGCTAATCCCAAATGTGTAGTGTAGAAATGTAGATTTATTCCGTCTGCATCAAGAACAGCTGCAAGCAGACCGCGCTGTTCACTCTCATCGCTGCTGAGCGGGTAATGCTGATGTGAGAGGATCTTGTACTTGCTCAATATGGCTATTCCATATTCCCTTTTCTGCATTCGCCCAGGCTCAGGCTCGTGAATCACGTTGTCTCCATAACACCAATGCATTCCTAATTGTTCAGCGAGCACCGCGATGGTATCCTCTCCATAAATTTATGTAAGCTGGCAATAAATAATTGACAATATATTTTGAATTGATATACTAAGTATAGTGTTGCAATTGATAATCATTATCGATCCTGTTTTTATATTGTCGCTGTGCACCATAGTGAAATAGAGATAATCATAATTAAGTCACGCATAAAAACATACATAGATAATAATTTCATCAATTCAATAATCTGTTTGACTATTAAGCTTATATAAGGGGAGAGTATGGGAAATGGGAAAATTTAAAGTAACAGTATTTTTAGCAGTTTTTGTGTTGATGTTGGCAGCTTGCTCGAATCCAAGTAATGGAAATGGAAAGACGGAGACGACGGGGCAAGAAAATCAAGCTGCTAAAGCTTCAACGGTTGAAATCACTGATGCTCATGGAAAGGTTACTGTTCCTGTAAATCCTAAAAATGTAATTGCTCTGGATAGCAGAACTTTTGAAACTTTGGCTGATTGGAACATTAAATTAGCGGCTGCTCCAAAGGATGTAATGCCTAAGGAATCACCGTATGTAAAAGATGAAGCAGTTCAAAATATTGGGAACCACCGTGAACCAAATCTTGAAATTATCGCGGCTGCAAACCCTGAACTTGTCATTGTCGGTCAACGATTTGCTAACCATTATGAATCGATCAAAAAATTAGTGCCGAATGCAGCCGTTATTGACCTGAATTTTGATGTTTCTGAGAAAGCTGATAAGCCTGGGGAAAACTTAGTAAAAGGACTTAAGGATTCCACAATTATTTTAGGACAAATTTTTGATAAAAATGAAGAAGCTAAACAATTGGTAGCTGATTTTGATAAATCTATCGAAGACGCTAAGTCTGCCTATAACGGAACGGCTACAGTTATGGGTGTTGAAGTTTCTGGTGGGAATATTGGATTCTCCGCTCCACGGTTTGGACGTGTTTGGGGACCTATGTTTGAAATGTTTGGATGGAAACCAGCTTTAGAAATTGCAAATGCTACATCAGGTCATAAAGGTGATGAGATTTCTGTTGAAGCTATTGCAAAAAGTAATCCGGATTGGATTTTCGTACTAGATCGTGATGCTGCAATATCTTCTGAAAGTGAAGCTGTTCCCGCAAAAGATGTGATTAATAATTCACCTGCTCTTCAAAAAGTAACTGCTGTTTCTAAAGGACAGATTATATTTGCACCAAATGACACTTATACAAATGAATCAATCCAAACTTTCATTGAGATCTTTAAAAACATGGCAAGTACTTTAGCTAAGTAGTCTAAAGGAGCATAACATCGTGCTGAAAAAGACAATACAAAAAATTTCTGGGGTTGAGAATAATTCTCAACCCCGGCTTTATAACCATAACAAGTTATGGACAAAACCCTTTATATTTGCGATTATCGTTGTTATTATTTTAGGAATTATATCTCTATTTACTGGAGTTTATAATATACGCGGACAAGAGGATGGAATGGAGATGTTTTTCATTACTCGTGTTCCAAGAACAGCTGCATTAATGCTTACCGGGGCTGCCATGTCCATGGCGGGACTCGTTATGCAACTTATTACACAGAATCGTTTAGTTGAACCTACCACAACAGGAACTATTGAATGGGCGGGGCTCGGACTTCTTTTTGTTTACTTAGTATTTCCTGCACCTACGTTAGTTCTAAGAATGACTGGTGCAATTGTTTTTTCTTTTATAGGAACTATGATTTTCTTTTTATTTTTAAAAAGAGTGAAACTTCGATCGTCTTTAATCGTCCCAATTATTGGACTGATGCTTGGAGCAGTCATTTCTGCAGTTTCCACTTTTATTGGGCTCCTTTTTCAAAGTACGCAAAGTATTGAATCTTGGTTTGTAGGTTCTTTTGCGGCAGTCCAAATTGGAAGATATGAATATTTATGGATCATTGTTGTCGTTACTTTTCTTATTTTTATGTATGCGAATAGACTGACTTTAGCTGGACTAGGGGAAGATGTTGCAACAAGTCTTGGAGTCAATTACAATAGAGTCGTTCTTTTGGGTACGGGTCTTATTTCGTTAGCAGTTGGAATTGTTGCAGCAGTTATCGGAAACTTACCTTTTTTAGGATTAATTGTCCCCAATATTGTTTCCATGTTTAGGGGAGATGATCTTAGGAGTAATTTGCCTTGGGTATGTGTGATAGGAATGGGTACGATAACGGTTTGTGACATCATTTCTCGAACAATTATCATGCCTTTTGAAGTACCAGTATCTTTAATACTCGGGATAATGGGTGCAGTCGTATTTATTGCTATTTTATTGAGACAAAGAAAACCAAGGAGGCTAAGATGAACGCATTGGAATATAGAAATAACGACAATGTCGTTATCGATTCTAGCCTTCATAATAAAAATAGATCAGCTAGAGCTTTTCGTTCTAAGCAAGCAGAAAAACGTTATTGGATGTTGCTCATAACATTAATTGTTTTGGGCATCCTTTCTTCATATGGACTTTTAGTTTATAACAATCCAGTTCCGATCGATTCACCTTCTTTTATCCCAGTTGCTAAAAGAAGGATGGTAGCTCTTGTCGCAATGATCATTGCTGCCGTTTGTCAGAGTTTGTCCACTGTTGCTTTTCAATCGATTACGAATAATAGAATTATAACCCCTTCTCTTTTAGGCTTTGAATCACTTTACTCAACCATTCATACAAGTACCATATTTTTCTTTGGTGTTGGTGCATTGGTGAATTTTACTGGTATTGTACCCTTTATCATTCAAGTTATTGTTATGGTCTTGATGAGCTTGATCCTTTATGGGTGGTTGCTTTCTGGAAAGTACGGAAATTTGCAGATTATGCTTTTGGTTGGAATTATTATTGGCACAGGCCTAAAATCTGTGTCAGCTTTTATGAGAAGACTTCTTTCGCCTTCTGAGTTTGATATCTTACAGGCTAGATTGTTTGGTTCTGTTAATCATGCAGACGCTGCCTATTTTCCTATTGTAATTCCTATAGTAATCATTGTAGCATTGTTAATTCTTGCTCATTCTAAGAATCTAAATGTATTGTCACTTGGAAAGGATGTCTCTACTTCTTTTGGAGTAAAGCATCAATCGAGTATCATTTATACGCTTATATTAGTTTCTATTTTGATGTCAATTTCAACGGCTTTGATTGGACCACTTACTTTCTATGGATTTTTAGTTGCAACTTTGACTTATCAAGCAGCGCCAACCTATGATCATAGATATGTTTTTCCAATGTCTCTTGCTATAGGGTTTTTGATAATAACCGGTGCATACTTCTTAATGTATCATGTATTCAATGCTCAAGGCGTCGTTTCCGTTATAATTGAATTATTTGGTGGAATCATATTCTTAATTGCAATTTTAAGGAAGAGGGCTCTATGATAAAGATTAATAATGTTAGAAAATTGTATACGGATAAGGTAAAGATAGGGCCTTTGAATATTGAAATACCAAAAGCGGGTCTTACTTCTTTAATTGGACCAAATGGTGCTGGAAAGTCTACGACACTTTTGATGATTGGAAGACTTTTGGATATGGATGAAGGCCAAATTCAGGTAGCGAATATGGATGTTACTGAATCTAAATCAAAAGACTTAGCAAAGATTTTAACGATTTTACGTCAAGAAAATCATTTTGTAACGAGGCTTACGATTAGACAACTCGTTGGATTTGGACGTTTTCCTTATTCCAAGGGAAGATTAACGAAAGAGGATGAGGCTATTATTTCTAAATATATCGATTTTTTGGGTTTGACTGATCTAGAAAATAGATATTTAGATGAGCTTTCTGGTGGTCAAAGGCAAAGGGCATATGTAGCGATGGTTTTGTGCCAAGAGACTGAATATGTACTTTTGGACGAGCCGCTGAACAATCTTGATGTTGCACGTTCTGTTCAAATGATGGAGCATTTGAGGCTTGCTGCTAATGAATTTGGAAGAACAATTCTGACTGTTATGCATGATATTAATTTTGCAGCCAAATATTCTGATCGAATTTGTGCAATGAAGGATGGACAAATTGCCGCTTTTGGAACAGTAGAAGAGGTTATGGATCCAGAGGTTTTGACAGATATTTTTGAAACGAAAATAGAAATTATTGATGGTCCCTATGGGCCAATTGCGGTTTATTAGTTAGACGGATTGTCAAGCAAAGTGCGACAGCTCATTCAAGCTTCGTTAGCAGGTATCCAACCTAGATATTTACAAGGGCGATTGCCGTTCTCATTGAAGCCTTGGATCTGCAAAGTAAACTTTTAGGGATGAACGGTCTCAAGCTTGGCATAACAAGAAACCCTTCCCTACGATCCACAGTAACAGTTTGAAAGGCAGCCTGAGGATATTGACTTGGCTGCCACCATCTAGGCGGTGCGATCGGGTATTTTCAAGGCCATGAAGTGACGAGTCTTGCGCTATATGAAAGCGTCTACACAGGCCTTGTTTTTGCCACGGCTGGAGACAACGGTGTCCAACCCCCAGTGACCGAAGGTTTATCGCTTGCAAGCTCAGGAGTATATTTGCTGACGGGAACACAGGATGCCCTGCGGTAACGATAAGCTTGTTGAGCTGACTGTGCTTCGCATCCCTGTTCTAAGCTGCCGCACTCGACTTCTTATGCAGAGCTTCTAATTTACTACGTTCAATTATGCTAAGATGGGTGAAGCTCATGTTGGTTATCCTGTATGAATGGGTGTATGGTAACTCCCATTTTACACGAAACTGACATGAGCCTTTTTAGTTGTCGCACTCCATAGTACAATCCGTCATCTAAAAAAATGGATCGGAACACAGTGTGCTGATTCACACTCTCTAGGTCTATGCTTGAAAAGCTGGACCGGGTCAAAACGAAATACGGCCTGTTGGAGCCGTAACAAAAGTTAAGCCACACTTAAGGGATGATTCCTGTATCGTACAGGGGTCATCCTTTTTAACGCTTTTGGTTCTTGCGCAAGTCGCTAGTCCCTTGAATTCCGTCCTTCTCGTAGGCTTTCTTCCCACAATCTGCGCACTGATCCACTCGCTTTATGGGTACCAGTTTATATTGATGCAGGTGAGCTGGTACCTCTTTGCGCCGATTGTGGGAATTTGGCAAGATTTTAATTGATGATGATAGGAAGAGCGATTTATAATGATAAATGGGTAAATGTGGGTTTGTGATGAATTGGAGGGGAGATTTACATGCATTTGGAGCAAATTGATATGTTCGATTTAGCTTTTAACAATGCATCGATCGGAATGGCGATCGTCTCGCTGGAAGGACGCTTTATGAAAGCAAATCATGCCTTATGCGATATGATCGGCTATACAGAATGTGAATTGCTCTCTCTGGACTATCAGCATATTACCCATCCAGACGATCTGGAAGAGAGTATCCTACATATTCAGCAGCTGCTGGACAGACAGATCTCGTCTTTTCATATTGAGAAACGTTACATAGGCAAGTTAGGAGAAGTGATATGGATGCTGCTTACCGTATCGCTTGTCCTGGATAAGAGCGGCAAGCCGCTTTTCTTTTTTTCTCAATTTCAAAATATTACGGTATGCAAACAGTCAGAACGAGTGCATCTGCAGACGGAAGCGATCCTGAAGGAGAAGGAGGATTCCTTCCAATCGTTATTGGAAATGCTGCCCCTCGCTGTCATCGTGACGCATAATGGAATTATACATTATATGAATCGTGCCTCGATTAATTTAATTTGTGCGGATGAAGCAGCCGGCATTCTTGGCAAGCCAGTGCTTGATATTGTTGAGCCTACGAATCACAACCTTGTGTATGAGCGAAGACGCAAGTATCGGGAGGGTATTAAGCTCGGGCCAGTAAAATATGATATCCGATGTGCAAACGGAGAGATGAAGCGGGTTGAAGGTTTCTCGCTGCCCACGACATTTCATGGGGAGAAGGCGACTATAGGGGTCTATCAAGATATAACCGATCGGAGCAAGGAAGAGGAGCGAATGCTGCAGTCCGAGAAGTTGTCCATCGTGGGGCAGCTTGCTGCCGGCATTGCGCATGAAATTCGGAATCCACTGACGTCGATTAACGGCTTCCTGAAGCTGATGCGTACGATGAAGACAGATAAGGAGCAGTATTTCGATATCGTGGAATCCGAGCTGAAGAGCATCGAAGTAATTGCCAATGAGCTGCTCATTCTCGCGAAGCCAAATGTGGTGAATAGTCGAAGGACAGATCTGATCCATCTCATGGAACAAATCATCGCCTTTATGAGTGTGCAATCCACTTTGAAGAACAGCAATATTGTAACCGATTTATCGGAAGAGGCGCTTTGGGTTGATTGTGAACCGAATCAGATTAAGCAGGTGTTCATTAATTTGATCAAAAACGCAATCGAAGCGATGTCAGGGGGTGGCAATATTTATGTACGAGCCAAGCTGGAGGGCGACTATGCGGCTATATCCATACAGGATGAAGGCTGTGGGATTCCAGCAGATAAAGTGAGCAGACTGGGTCAGCCTTTCTATACGACGAAGGATACGGGGACAGGGCTAGGACTGATGGTGAGCTACAATATTATTGATAAGCATGGCGGCTCCATTGAGGTGGATAGTGTGATTGGTGTAGGAACCACATTCATCATTCGATTACCGCTTGTCCAAGTCAAGGAGGGGGAAGACGCTCTGTAACAGCTTCTCCCCTTGCTGCTATTGTAACCTTATTGCGCATTATCGCTTTGTTGTATTTGCAATCATCGAATCTAAGGACTCCCAGAATGTTGCGATATTTTCCTAACGTAACCTTACCACAAGCAGTTGAGGGTTCCAATCATTTGAAGCAGGTGCATGGAAGCTGGCGATTGAGACGGAGACAAGGATTTTGGATGGATTCTAGCGAATTGGTTATTGAAAATATTGGGATGAGATATATGAGAGGTGAACAGTACAATGGGTCATAAGCAAGCATTGGAACGTTACATCGAAGCGACAAATACGCATCAATTCACAAATGTGCAAGCATGTTTGGATGATGGTGCAGTCTACTGGTTCTCTGATCGTACCTGCTCAACGATGGCTGAGATTAGGGCGTATTTCGAACATGCGTGGGACGTGATTCAGGATGAAGTCTATTGTGCGACAGATGTGGAGTGGATCGCCGTGGACGGACAGACGGCTGTCTGTTTGTACACGTATCAGTGGAGCGGCCTTTATCAAGGAAAGCAGGCAGCAGGGAGCGGAAGAGCGACCAATGTGTTCAAGCAAACCAGTGGCGAATGGAAGCTTGTGCATGAACATTTGAGTGCACTGAAATAAGAATGTCTTCTACGTAGAAAAGGTGTCATCCGCTGATGGTATTCAGCAGGATGACACCTCTGTTATTGTTATGCGTCCAAGTTCGCCAATTCATAAATGGCGCGGGCATAAATCGCAGTTGCTTTCAACAAATCCTCGATCTCGATGTATTCGTCTACGCGGTGAGCCATCTCTTCTCTTCCTGGGAATAAGGCGCCGAATGTGACTCCATATTCCATGAATGCAGCGTATGTACCACCGCCTGTTGTCAGCAAGGTAGGCTCAAGCTGTGTTTCCTCCGCATAAATCTTCTGCAGCACCTTGATCATTGGATGCTCTGCATCGACATGATGCGGCTCCTTCAAGTCAGGCTCCTCTACGAGGAAGCCGAATGCATCCATCTTCGCTGCCAATGTATCCAGAATCGTCGGTAGATCCTGTGTGACGGGGAAGCGAATGTTCAGATGGAAGAATGGCTGCTTGTCCGCTCCGAATTCGAAAATACCTGCATTGACGGTTAATGGCCCTGTAATGTCATCCTCATACGCAATGCCCAGCTTGCTGCCCAAGTGATCGTCCGTCAAATAAGCATCGACGCAGCGAATGTAGCGGTCAGCATCGGCTTGGAAGGAGTACGAACGCAAAAATCCGAACAGCTTCAATGCAGCATTGATGCCTTGATGAGGCTCCATGCCATGGGCGGATTTCCCTTTGAGGCTGAGCGTCATTTGATTGCCATTCACTTCGGAAGAGCCTTTCAATTGCTGCTCTGTGTAATAGCTCTCGAATTTGGCTGCCAATTCTGCAAGAGCAGCAGACTCGCCAGAGATCGTTGCTGTTGCAGATTCCGGCACCATATTCTCAACACCGCCGCCATGGAAGGATACGAGCTCTAGCTGCCCCTCTTGACGCCCGGAAGCAGAATCGTCTGGCTTCAGCAGGAAGCGGGTATTGATTTGACCCTTCTCCGCATGTGTAATGGGGAAGTCGGCATCTGGAGCGAAGCCGTATAGCGGCATTTTCTCACGCTTCGTATAGGTCTTCATGCATTCCATCCCGCTCTCTTCATCTGCACCGAAGATAACGCGCACATTGTGCTTCAATGGCAAGCCGAGTTCTTTCACAATCTTCAAGCCGTAATAAGCTGCAAGTGTAGGCCCTTTATCATCAATGGCGCCACGTGCGAACAGCTTGCCCTCACGGATGTCAGGGGAGAATGGCGGGGTTGTCCAATGTCCGGTTGCAGGGACGACGTCAACATGGCATAGTGCTGCGACATATTCGCCACTCGTCGATTCGCCATATTCGGCGTAGCCTACATATCCGTCCAGGTTCGTCACACGGTATCCGTCGCGACGGGACATGTCCAGCACATAATCAAGCGCGCGAGCTACATTTTGCCCCATAGGCTTGCCAGGTTCGCTCGTGCTGGCATCCTTCACACTTTCGATGCTGAGCAATCCCTTCAGATCCTGCAGCAGATCGTCCTTGCGCTTCAATACTTCTTCCATCCAGTTCATCAAGCCGCACTCCTTTTGTATTGAAAATTGAACATGTGTTAATAGTGGTCGTGTATATGCGACGCTCATCCATGAACATATGATTGCCGCCTTGGCATAATTATAACAGGTGAAGTCCAGTAACAACATACAGGGAGCTGGCGAATCGCAGAGATTGTAGGGTTCAGTATCACCCAGAATATGTTCACGGATGTTTATATTGGTGCTGAGGGCTCTGTGGTGGATGGGCTTATATCGAAGTCCAGCCATCCTTCCAGACTATCGTTCAGCTCAACCAGTAGCTCTGCTGTTTGAACAGATATCACGCAAGATCCGCTCGATTTATCTCCCACTTCAAGGGATAGAGGTAGAGGCAGCGAATCGTTATATGAAATGGATCGATCACATGTCGACTATTGTGCGTCAAGTGAAGGAGTGGGATAAGAACAGTGTTCAATCGGTGCGAGGGGTTCTGAACAACTTGATGGAGGAAATAAACCGTGACCGGGACATTGGAGAGGGCGTGAAGTTGAAGTTGTGTTTCGATATAGAGGAAGGAATTGCACTTATAGATGCGTATATGACGCAATAGAGAACCGACAGACAAGACACCGATTAACTTTGAGAAGATGGATTGTACATATGCATGACGATAAGGAAGGGAAGGCTGCTTTGCCCTCGGGTAGGGATAAGGCGGCCTATTTTCGATGCCTACCTATCGTTTGTCCAATCCCTTCTATCTATGGGTGCATTTTATAAGTAGTATAATCTTCATTTTGCACCAGCAACCTATGTCTATAGGAGGGAACGGCGTGTTAGCTAATGCTACGATTCTAGTAACAGGCGGAACCGGTTCATTGGGCTATGCCCTCGTTGAACAATTATTGCTGCATCGTCCTGCTCGCATCATCGTTTATTCGCGCAATGAGACGAGCCAGTTCATTATGAGCCGCAAATTTGAGGATGCAAGACTGGCGTTCTGGATTGGCGATGTGCGCGATCAAGACTCCCTCCATCAGGCATGCCAAGGGGTCGACTATATCTTCCATCTCGCTGCGCTCACACATGTATCCTTTTGTGAGGAGCATCCGCAAGAAGCGTTGAAGACGAATGTGGTTGGTACACAATATGTGATTGAGGCCGCTATTGCGAATCGGGTTAAGGCGGTTATATTTGCATCGACGGATCAAGCCGTGGAGCCTACGAGCTGCTTTGGAATGACGAAAGCGATGGGTGAGAATATAATAATGAACGCCAACATCGTAAGCGAATCCACGAGATTTATCGCTGTTCGCAGCAGTAATGTTCTAGGAACACACGGGAGTGTACCTCATGTACTGCTGGATCAGATCAAGAATAAGAAGCTTGTTAGTATGATGGATCGGGGGAAGACCTGTTTCTTTACGCCGATGAAGCAGGCAGTCGCCTTATTGCTGAAGGCGCTGCAATCAGGAATTGGCGGCGAGCTCTACACGATGAAAATGCCGTCCTGCGCTCTAGTGCATATGGCTGAGGTATTTATAGAAATGTGTGGCGAGAGAGATGTACGGCTTATTTTTACAGGCTCAGCGTCGACTGGCAAAGGGAAGATTCATGATATTCTCATCTCAGAAAGTGAGAGCCGACATACCGTGAAGTCAGATGATTCTTATTTGATCGTTCTTCCTCTATTAGGCATGCCGAGACTGCATGAGCATTATGCGTCGTATCCTTCTATGGCTGTTGGGGAGTACACATCTGCAGAGGGGGCAATGACGAAGGAAGAGATACGTGAATTGCTGTTCGATAGCGGCTTGTTGTATGAGGTGCACGTTTCCAAGCAAGCTCAAGGCTCGCGGGACTAATCAAGAGACATGGAAGGTTTCTATGTATAGCATGAGAACGCCCCTGAAGCATGTGGCTTCAAGGGCGTTATAAGTTTCTAGGATTGCAATGGCGGATTTTTATGGCACTTCCGGCATACCGGATAGTACGTATCGTTACCGCCGATTACGATTTGCTCTCCCGTATAGACAGGACGGTTATTTGCGTCAACGCGCAGATTCATCGTTGCTTTGCGTTCACAGAACCAGCATATCGTTTTCATTTCCTCTATTTTATCCGCATACAGCAGCATATAACGGCTGCCCTCAAATAACTCATTTCGGAAGTCATTCTTCAATCCGAAGCCCATAACAGGAATATCGAGCTCATCGACGATGCGGGTAAGCTGCATAATTTGAGTATGATCCAAAAATTGCACTTCATCAATCAGCACGCAGGAAATGGGTCCTTCATGATGCTGTACGATCTCAAATAAATCAGTGTCTTCATGGATCGAAATTGCCTTGCGGCGCAGACCAATGCGAGAAGATATATATCCGCTCTCGTCCCGATCATCTACAGCAGGGGTGAAGATCAATACGGACTTCTCCTGCTCTTCATAATTATGGGCAACCTTCAATATTTCAATGGATTTCCCACTATTCATTGCGCCGTATCGAAAATATAACTGAGCCAACTTCGCCACTCCGTTCCATTCTTTGTTGATGAGATTATAGAATAGCATAGGAAGCGTCTCAGGTACAGGAACAGAGAATGGATATGCTGCTTAGTCCAGGATTACGGATTGTTCGGGATGATGGTACAACTGGAACATTAAGCGCAGCTGCGCTTCCGTATTGCGTTCAGCCGACAATGTCGGCAGCGCATGTTCGGGGAAGAAGCCTACCTCGCTCGTTTCTGTGCCGCTGGCAGCTTCCCCTCCGATAATGTCACACAAGATGAATAATTTATACACATGAAACGGTTCAGGCGGGTGCTGGTGGAACCGCTTATCTAGCACGGCAAGCAGTCGGATGGCTCTTGCTTGGAAGCCGGATTCCTCTTGGATTTCCTTCACAACAACCTCAGATGGAGAGAAGCCGATATCTGCCCATCCGCCGGGAAGAGACCATGCTCCATCGGCCTTTTCCTTGACGAGCAGAAGCTCTCCATCACGGAAGATGACACCCCGGACATCTACTTTCGGCGTTGCGTAACCTGTATCGCTTGCGAAGGATAGGCGGATTTGTTCCTTATCTACTTCGGCGCAGTTAGCCATCATATCGACACTAATGTCGCGCAATTCTTCATACCGCTCGCGGTCGTAAGCGTTTTCTGTGTACGTTAAGCCGATCTGTGCGAGAGCTTGTATCCGCTTGGCCCAATGCAGCTGTCTCCAATCGAGAGCTGGATTTTCTACCAACTGTTCGATCAGTTCGATAAGCTCTGCCGGCTTCGAGTAGATGTCATGTGGAGCTGTCTCGAATGTGGCGGACTGAACAGTATCGAACCATTTAGCTCCTATCGTATGCACGTTAGCGGCAAGGCCGGCTTGAATATCAGCGTTGCTGTCACCGATCCATATCGCTTCGTCGGCGCGAATATGTAATGCATCCAGCGCAGCGTGAATGCCTTCAGGATCGGGCTTCGGCCTCGTTACTTCATCGCCTGTGATGGCGATATCCACATACTTAGTCAAGCCGAGCGCTTCACTGGAAATCTCATACGCTCGCCGCCCTTTGCCTGTAATAATGCCGATCGATATGCCATGCTCCTTCAAATGCTGCAGCATCTGAATAATTGCTGGTGAAGCATGAACAAGGCTGGGATGCCAATTGCGGTACATTTCAAAATATTCTTCGATGGCGGAAGGCAATAGACCTCTATACTTCATATTTGCAGTCAATATGCCCTCTTCCGTCGGGCCGAACATCGCAATAATTTGCTCCTTCGATACCATTCGATTGTCATATCGTTTGAATATGTCTTGGAACACATGAAGTGTCAATGGAAGGGTATCAGCTAGTGTCCCGTCAAAGTCAAACAAAACGGCTCGTATCATTGCATTCATCCTCCTTGATGGTTTAAGAGATTATGATCACTTGCACATGATTGGCCTTCATCGCATTGGCTAGCTCAGGCGACAGTGGATGGTTCGTAATGAGAATATCGATGTCGGACAAGGATAGCCCCCGATAGTAATGGGTGTGTCCAAGCTTCGTATAATCCGCAAGTACGATTGTCTGTCTTGAACGGCTAACAATTTCTCTCTTCATATATATGTCTTCTTCATAATGATAATAAATGCCTGCTTCCGAGATGCCTGCTGCGCCTAAGAACGCCTTATCGAATTGGAAATCACGCAGCTTGTCTAGCGTCGAGTAGCCAGATAAATGTCTTGTCTTCGGCTGCACGATGCCTCCTAATAGATGGGTCTGTACCGCGGCTTGATCAGCCAACATACAAGCATTATCAATCGAATGGGTCACGGCGGTTGCATAAGCAGGCGTTAGATGCGGTATGATGCACTGCACTGTGGTCGATACGTCCAGAAAGATCATGTCGTGATCTTGAACAAGCTTAGCGGCATGGCGTCCGATGCGCATCTTGCCGTCTGGTTCATTATGCAGTCGAGCAGCATAGGCCTCAATCTTCTGTTCCAGCCGGGGGAGCGTAATTCCTCCATGGGTACGTGTTACGGCACCGCTTTCAGTCAGCTTCACGATGTCACGCCTTGCCGTATCTCTGGAAATGTCGAACATCGCGCAGATTTCTCCGACAGTCATCGTGTCTTGCTCTTCTAAATGCGTTAATATGCGCAGAAGGCGCTCTTCTTGGTACATATTCTCCACCTCATACTTCTGATTTTAAGTATATGTAAGCAATATTTCAAGTACATGTAAGTATTTTGTATAAATATAAGCTCTATTTTATGTGAAAAACGTAGCAATGCAACGGGGACACACATCTGAAGACGCGAATGTGAAGGATGGATCAAATTAGGGTTGATTGGATAAAACAGGAGTGGTAGTATATGGCTAAACGATATTTTAAACATTGTTTAAATCATTGTTTAAATCATGTGCGGGAGGGATTAGATGAAGCAACCTGAAAAGTCGCTTGAGACGAAGGAGAAGATCTTGAATGCGACCCTGGATATGATCAAGGAGGAAGGATTTGAGCAGATTACGATTCGCAAAGTAGCGTCTCGCTCCAACACGAACATAGCACTAATCAACTACTACTTCGGATCGAAGGATGCTCTGATCAATGAGGCAATCAAAATATTGTTATCTGGCTTCCGCAGCTCGTTCAACGTTCTTGATGATCGCAGCATAGAGCCTCTGCAACGACTGCGCTTGTTCCTGATTCAATATGTACAGGTCATTCAACAATATCCAGCAATTATCTCACGTACGATAACTGCTGGCTCTGCCATGTTTGCCTCTCAGCAAGAGTATGGACAATTTCTGCAAGCTGTCGGCTTTGACAAAGTTCAGCATACAATCCAGGAGATTACGCGCGAGGACAATCATGAAGTATTAACAATGATGATGATGCAGCTATTCGGTGCCGTGTTTCTCCCCGTATTAATGAAGCCTCTGCTTGAATCGGGTACGGGAGTGGCAGTTGCGTCTGTCGAAGCACAGATTGACTTGTTGTTTGCACGCTATTTCCATCGAGATTCAAGATTACAATCATGAATTTTTTGCATTTGCTTGAATGATGCAATTCCAGAGGTGACTCGTTCTTGAACCTAGCAACCTTGCAATGATGATGAAGTCCATTACACATGCAGAGGCTGTGTCCCTGCGAATAGGAGGCAATCGAGATGGATGTTCTCAGAAAGTATTGGCAGGATCTTGGAATGGTTGTTGCTGTCATGGTGTGTATCTATTTGTTGGTAAGAGGAACTGCGATTCCTGACATCACGGTGATGCTTTGGTTGAGCTTCGTGGCGATTCTGGTTCACCAATTCGAAGAATATCGGTGGCCTGGATACTTCGGGGGCTTGTTCAATGCAGTTCTATTCAAGAGCAAGCATCCTCACAATTATCCGCTGAACCTGCATTCGGCTATGATTATTAACCTGATTATTGCTTATGTGTTTTATTTGCTGCCCGTCTTGTTCCCTGAAGTGATATGGCTTGGTCTCGCTCCCATGTTCATGGGGTTCTTTCAATTAATCTGGCATGGTATTTTCGCAAATAGTAAGGCAGGATCTCTCTACAATCCCGGACTCTTCTCTGTGTTAGTCTTGCACATCCCTGTTGGGTGCTGGTATGTTTTTCATATTACAACGACAGGAATTGTCCATACATCTGATTGGATCATTGGGACGGTTTACTTCCTTGCTGCCGTATATGTCTTGATCGTTAAGGGGAATATGTGGCTCAAGAATCCGAACTCCCCATATCGTTTTACGGCGAATCAATTAGGCCCCTATTCCAAGCAGATGTAAATGAATAAAAGGTGGGAGAGATGAAGATGCCAGGGATTGAACAGAATGACAGAGCTATGAAGCTTGATTTGGAGCGTATCGTATTTATCGGGCGAACCTACGATGAATATATCAGCATGTTCGACTTGAACATCGAAGATCTGCAAGGGAAGCGCATATTAGACTGCCCATCAGGGGCTTGTTCCTTCACCGCAGCCGCAGTTCGTCAGGGGATTGATGTTATGGCATGCGACATCGCATATGAATATGCTGCTGATGATTTGCAGCGGAAGGGACTACAGGATGTAGCGCATGCGATGGAGCAGATGGCGTATGCTGCTGAACAATACGAGTGGGGGTTCTTTGGTGATATCGATGGCTTGCGAGCCCATCGTTTGCAAGCATTGCGGGACTGCTCAGTACATCGAAGAGAAGAACCGCATCGGTATGTTCATGCGACTCTTCCGTCTCTCCCTTTCGAGGACGGAGAGTTTGACGTGGTTCTCTCCGCACATTTCCTCTTCATGTACGGAGATCGGCTGGATGAAGCGTTTCACCGCAATACGCTCGCTCAACTTCTTCGTGTAGCGAAGGAGGAAGTACGAATTTTCCCGTTGATTGACTTGGCAGGGAAGCGGCCACCTCAAGTAGACATCGTGATCGAGCAGGCCAAGCATCTTGGCTGTGAGGTACAGGAATGTACGGTTCCTTATGAATTCATGCGCGGCGGCAATACAATGCTGTACATCAAGAAGAAGTAGCGACATGATGAACTCGAGATATTTATGAAGAAGGGATTAGGTGTAAATCTGGCAGAGAGAGCGAACTGCAGGCAATGTATGTAGAGTGAATGAAAAATGAGAGCATTCGGAACAGGCGGACTTGAGCAATCAAGGCTGCTTTTTTTTTGTTTGCGTAAACCCGAAAATTTACAATTCCAAAATATTACTCACGATTCCCGTTAACATTCGTATGTGAAAATACTTCCAGAAGCCTATTGCAATACCTATTGCCATGAGAAAAGGGTGAAGACATGAATCGTAACATGTTAACGGTCATCGCAACGTCGCTCGCACTATCTACGATCATTTCTACTAGTGCTGTCAGCGCAGCGGAAGCAAACAAAGGGCAAGTAAGCATCGCAGCAGTGACGAAGGAAGCAGCAAAAGCATCCAATCTGTCAATCGGGGTTGATGGTGTAAGCAGCAATATTCGCACACTGAATGTCAAAGGAACGGTATTGTACTCCGTTCGCGACATCGCCAATATTTTTGGCGCAGATATCCAAGAAAGCAAGAGCGGAATTACACTCGTTGGTGGCAACCCAGCGCAGACGATTACGGTTCGAGTGAACTCGGGCGCTTATGAAGTGGATGGCGCTGCGAAGAACTTCTCAGTTGCACCGTTAGAGCAAAAAGGTGTGATCTACGCGGAGCTTAACGCACTTGTTGAAGCACTTGGCGGAGAAGTATCTGGTTCCGGCAGCAAGCTGGATGTTGTTAGTGTGAAGCCTCTCGAGGGCGATTTCAGCTCCCTGCGCGTGAACAGCAACGGTGAAGTGATAGCGGCTCGCGAAGCTGATGGAACGGTTCAATTGTATAAATGGAATTCTACATACCGGATATACGATGCATTGACTTCTAATGAGAACGCAGCAAACACTGCAGTATCGCCTGACCTGAAGTGGGGCGTATTTACGGATGAGTCCAGTCAATTGTACTTGATGGATCTGAGCCTTGGAACTGCACAGGCAATTGGTAAAGATACTTCCGTAAAGACTGATCTGACATGGTCCGCAGACGGTAAAAAAGTGTACTTCGTACAAGGGGACAAGCAAGAGAAAATCGCTTGCGTGAACGTAGACAGCGGCAAGATTACAAGCGTGCTGGCTGATAAAGTAGAAAACAAGTCGGACATCCGCCTGTCGGCAGATGACAAGACGGTTCTGTACGCAGTTAACATTACAGGCGTAGCGAAAAATGACAAGGATAGCACAGAAGACTCCTTATCCATCGACTTCTCCGGAGCAGGCTCCCAGTTGTTCACACTGGATCTGACTGCGAAGGATGCGAAGCCGGTTCAGTTGACAACTACGTCGGACAACAAGCTGTATCCGAACCTGCTGGCAGACGGAAGAGCTGTCTATGTGAGTGGTGATACAGAGGGTAAGGTTGAGAACAGCGTATTGAAGGTTGTTCATGCGAAGGAGAAGAAGGTATCGGATCTCGTAGCTGATGTAGATGTATCCGTTGCTGTTATTTCTGCGAAGGGCCAATTGATTATCGCTGCAACAGAGAAAGACGGCAAGTCGAGCATCTATGTGGTGAAGGCAGATGGCTCCAAGTCGAAGCTGTATACAACTGAAGGTGCGATTACTGAAGTATTCCCTTCCGCAGACGGTTCTCAAGTTGCGGTTATCGAGGATGGACAAGTGAAATTGGTAGGTAATAATCAAGCGGTTACGTTAACGAAATAAACAGTTCCGAAGGGAGAGCAATAACAATGAGAAAATTAAAAATCGCATCTTTGGCAATTCTCGCATCTTTATTCCTTGTATCTTCAGCTTTGGGAGGAGCGTCTACAGCTCTGGCTAAGGACGAATTGAAAGGCAAAGTAACAATCAATGGTTCAACGGCATTGTTGCCAATGACATTGCAAGCAGCGAAGGAGTTCCAGAAGCTGCATCCAAAAGTGAAAGTTGCAGCTTCCGGTAAAGGCTCCATCACTGGACCACAAGCTGTTAAGAAAGGCATCGCTGAAATCGGCGCATGCGACTGGGATGCAAGCATGGACGTTCCAGGATTCAAAGCATTCGAAGGTCAAGTGGCTCACAAAGTAGCGGTAATTCCATTTGCGACAATCGTGAACAAAAACGTAAAAGTAGACAACCTGACGACTGAACAGTTGAAAGGCATCTACTCCGGTAAAATTACGAACTGGAAAGATGTTGGCGGCGACAACGCGGATATCGTTGTTATCACTCGTTCCTTCGGTTCCGGTACGCGCGTTAACTACCAATTGAAAGCATTGGATGGCGGCGACATTACGAAGAAGAAGGACAACTACAAAGAAGTTGGTTCCAGCGGCGACATGAAGACAGCTGTTGCAACAACACCTAACGCAATCGGCTACATCGATCTTGTATACGTGAATAGTGATGTTAAAGCTGTTAAATTCAACGGCGTAGAAGCTTCCACAGACAACGTAATCAAAGGCAAGTACCCTGTATGGGCATATGGCTACTACATGACAAAAGGTCAACCAACTGGCGCTACAAAAGCATTCATTGAGTACATTCAAAGCGCGAAGTTCCAACAAGGTTCGTTGAAAAAGTTGAAGTTCATCCCGATTTCCGCAATGAAGTAAGTTGAACGATTCACGGTAAGAGATTTCATTCACGGCCAGCCCTCAGGAAGACGGGGGCTGGTTGTTCTATGGGGGAACGAGAATGAGCACGCCTGTTCAAGAGCTGGCACCGGTAGCCGGAGCCAATATCCTAACTACATCCAAGAAAAGCCGGTTCGATCGTTATGCACGGGTACGATTTACGAACCGCCTGTTCCAGTACTTATTCCTGCTGTGCATTTTAGCTTTATGTGTTGTGCTCGGACTGGTCATCTTCTTCATTGGCAAGACGGGAATCTTGACCTTCCGCGACATCTCGCTGTCAGATTTCTTCTTATCACTTGATTGGACGCCGGAAGATGGGAAATTCGGGGCCGGTGCATTTATCATTAACACGCTGCTATTAACAGGGCTAACCCTGGTGATTGCCGTTCCTATTTCTGTTGGTATGGCCGTTCTGCTTGTGGAGATTTCTCCAATGTGGTTCAAAAGGTTTGTACGACCAGTGCTCGACTTGCTGGTTGGGATTCCTTCCATTGTATATGGTTATCTTGGGTTGACAGTTTTAATACCACTTATTCGTGAATGGACAGGGGAGAACTTGGGAGACGGCTTGCTGGCAGCCGCGCTCGTTCTATCCCTTATGATATTGCCGACCATATGTCGGGTCAGTGACGAAGCGATTGCAGCCGTACCGAAGAAATATCGGGAAGCGGCTTATGCGCTAGGCTCCACCCGCTTGCAGGTCATTATGAGAGTTGTACTCCCGGCTGCGAAGCGGGGGATTGTTGCAGCAATTATTCTGGGTATGACCCGTGCAATTGGAGAAACGATGGCCGTTGTTATGGTTATCGGGAACACGGCACAGCTTGCCGATTCGTTGTTCACGCCAACTGCGGTTCTTACGAGCAACATCGTCATGCAAATCTCGAACGTGGAGTTCGATTCAACATGGAACTACGCGCTTCATATGATGGCATTCCTGCTTCTGCTCATCTCCTTCCTGCTGATTGTCGTTATTCGCTTCATTAGCAAGAGAGGGGGCGCTCGCGCATGAGTTCGTTCACAGCAAGCGGCCAAAACAATCGCGCCAAGCTGTACAATCAGGTGGCTACAGGGCTGTTCTATGCGTTAGGAATAGCGGTGCTGATGCTGATCTTCTGGCTGCTGTACACCATATTGAGCAAGGGGCTGCCAGGCATCACCTTGGAATTCTTAATGAAGGTTCCGGAAGAGATGGATGCGGGGGGCGGTATCGGCACTGTATTGTTCAACTCGTTCTACATCTTGATCTTGTCCTTGCTAATCTCCGTTCCAATTGGAGTTGGGGCAGGTATCTATATGGCGGAATATGCGCCTGCAAATCGCTTTACAGAAGGGCTTCGCATGTGCGTGGAATCCTTATCATCCGTTCCTTCGATTGTGTTCGGCTTGCTTGGACTCGCAATCTTTGCAGAGTACTTCCAAATTGGACTTACAATACTAGGCGGGGCAGTAAGCTTGGCATTCCTTAACCTGCCTATGCTGTGCCGCGTTACGGAAGAGGCGATCCGCGATGTGCCGGTCGATCTGCGCAATGCAGCCTATGCACTTGGCACAACGAAGTTCCAGACGATTCGGACAGTAGTTCTTCCTGTAGCACTTCAAGCGATTATTACGGGCATATGCTTGGTAGCTGGTCGTGCATTTGGTGAATCAGCGGTTATTATTCTTACTGCGGGCTTGAGTACTTCCGGAGAGATGTGGGACTTCAATCTGTTCTCCCCGGGCGAAACACTTGCCGTTCATCTCTGGTATGTGCAATCCGAGGCAATTGTAGAGGATGCTAGTCAGATTGCCGATAAGGCAGCAGCGGTGCTCGTCTTCGTCGTCTTATTCATCAATCTCGTGTTCCGCATTCCACTCTGGTTCAATAATCGCAAATTGAAAAAGTAAGTCCATTCATCATCCCATGTGGAAGAGCCAATAGGCTCTCCTGCATGGGATTGTTATCGTGTTGGTCGTCCACAACAATCGCAAACCTAAAAAAGCTTCCCGAGATGGCTTGTTTCGGGAAGCTTTCTTCATTATGGATTTGGAAGCTTAGAAAGATTGGAATGTAACGAATTCGTGACTAGGCTTCCGATATCCGCGTGGGCGCTGGCTGGACGTATCTTCCTTGCCAATGGTGATCATCATAACGGGGACGAGATGATCAGGGACGTTGAGCGCACTGCGAACCTTATCCGGATCATAGCCAATCATCGGGCAAGTGTCCCAGCCCTTATCCTTGGCAATAAGCATGAGCTGCATGGCAGAGAGGCTGGCATTGCGTACGGCATCTTCGTGACGGAAGGACTCCCCGCGATTGAGATAAAAATCCGTCGTACTGCTTACGATTTGATCATATTCCTGTTGGCTGATGACACCAAGATTGAGCAGCCCCTCATTCATGGCGGCAACATGTTTATAGGCATCCATATCACCGAGTACAACTATGACAGCCGATGCGGTCAACACTTTATATTGTTTGAATGCAGCCTCGTACAGCATATTCATTTTGTCTTTATCCGTAACTGCCACATAATGTGTATGTTGCAGATTGAAGGCGGATGGAGCGAACTTCGTGAGCGAGAACATTTCGGTAAGTTCCTTTTCCGAGATTTCGACATCCTTCAAGAACTTGTTCGCGGAACGTCTTTGTTTAACGATCGTTTCTACATCGTGCATATGTATCATCTCCTGGTTCATTTATCGTCCGTTAAATTGGTAGTAAAAGAATCATATCATATTAACTATAATAAAGTAAGTAATTTACGAAAAAATATTAAAATTATCACACATTTTGTTGAACTTCCTAAACATCGGCAAGCTGTAGAAAGCGAAGAGAGGCACATCTTAATGCGCAAAAAACGAGAGGCATGCATGCCTCTCGTCTGCTGATGCCGCACTATTCGCGGATGCGGATGGTACAGGGTATTGGCGAAATTAGTTCTGCCAGAGCTGCGGATGATCCGCAGTTACGAGTCGTGCAGCTCTCGCATTGGCCTCGACTTGGGCTTCGTTCTTGCAGCCTGGAATGACGCTTGTAACCGCGTCATGACGCAAGCACCAAGCGAGCGCCCACTCTGCCAAGCTTACTCCTTCAGGTACCTCGGTCTGTCGAATGTACTCGGCTTGCTGCAGACGGTCATCAATGAACTGCTGCTCATGGCGATGCCGTACATCATTGTCGGCGAAGGATGTGCCTGGCTTGTATTTGCCGCTTAACAAGCCGCTAGCGAGTGGAACACGTGCTAGAACGCCCAGGTTCTGATGAGTGCAGGAAGGGAACACATCCTGCTCGGGGCCTCGATCAAGTCGGTTATAGACGACTTGAATGACGCTTGCGCCTATATCGGCTGCATTGGTAGTCTGATGCATACTGTTGCTTTTGTTCAAGGATAGACCGATATGGCGAATTTTACCCGCTTCCTTTTGCTTGTCCAGCATGGTCCAGAGCGCGTCATTGTTGAACGCCTCGTCATCGCCCGAATGGAATTGGTATAAATCGATGTACTCGGTCTTGAGTGCACGCAAGGAATCATCAAGCTGCTTCAACACTTCTGGCGCGCCATATTGATTTGTCCGATTCAAGTGGGAATGGAATTGATGTCCGAACTTCGTTGCCACGACCCAATCCTCGCGGTTGTCCCGGCTTAAGTAATCCCCAATGAATGATTCAGACAAGTGGTCTCCGTAGCATTCAGCCGTGTCAATGAAGTTAATGCCAAGATCTTTCGCTTTATGTAGGATACGATCAACTTCTGATTGGGTATAATCATGTCCCCATTCCCCGCCGAATTGCCAAGTACCTACGCCGATAACCGACACCTTCATTCCTGTCTTGCCCAGTTTGCGATATTGCAGAAGACTCACACCTTTCTATATTGTTCACATATTAACTTTAGGGTTGATGTGTATGCTGCTTACCGTAATGATAGCACAGGAAGTTGTGCCAAGCCTATAAACGGGAGTTTTCGGTGTGACAGGACCTAGATAAAAAAAATTTAATTTCAATATCCGCTATTATTCGTGATAATATGAGTTATAGTTGCAAAGTATGTTTCAGTAAGATCACTGATTATGTCTGATTAACGCATGATTACAGGAGGAAGGTATGTATTATTTATTAGCTTTTCTGATCTCTTCATGTATCGTGATGTTTTTGATACCTCCACTGCGCAAGCTTGCATTCCGCATTGATTTTGTAGACAAGCCCATGCCGGATAATGAACGGAAAATTCATCGGGAGCCGATCCCTCTTACGGCGAGCATTGCCATATTTATCGCATTTATTGTAGCCTATGTTATTTTTGTCCGGAATTCTGCGATCGAGTCCATCGCGATTATTAGCGGAGGGCTGTTGATTCTTGCAATCGGCACCGTTGATGATTGGTACAAGACGCATGGCAAGGAATTTCCAGCACTGCCGAAGCTGCTCGTGCAAATATGCGCAGCAGTTATCGTATATCTATCAGGAATTACCTTCGAAGGCTTTACGAACCCATTCACGCATGAGTTCGTAAACTTGCCTGCATGGCTGCAGTGCATCTTGACTGTGATGTGGATCTTCGGTGTAACAACCGTGATTAACTTCTCGGATGGAATGGATGGTCTGGCAGGTGGATTAACAGCGATATCAGGTGGAACTTTGTTCGCAGTAGCACTTGCGCAAGGGCAGAATGTATCTGCGATGATGGCCATTATTCTCGTGGGAGCATCCATTGGCTATTTGCGATTTAACAAGCCGCCGGCGAAGGTGTTCATGGGGGATGCAGGTGCGACATTCTTAGGTTTTATTCTCGGCGTAATTGCCTTGGATGGTGCCTTCAAGCAGGCGACCGTATTGTCCTTGTTCATTCCGATTTTGGCCTTAGGTGTTCCGATTCTTGATAACGTATTCGTTGTCATCCGTCGGATGCTGAATGGCCAGCCTGTTTACAAAGCCGATGCTACGCAAGCTCATTACCGGCTGTTGGCAGGAGGTCTGAATCAGAAGCAGGTAGTGGCCGTGTTGTGCTTAGTCAATCTGTGCTTCGGATTAACGTCCATTATTTTGACGCTGCTTCAGGTATAAGACAATTCATACATGATGACAGAGAGCCTTTCCGTTCAGGAAAGGCTCTTTTTGCGATTTTAGCAAATGGGTTGCTGGTAAGGGGGATTTATCCTTTATCGGAGCGTCCATATGTCCCATTACAAAGCAATGAAGGCCTCGAACTTTACTGGTTCGGAGCCTGTTCTATCATCGTGCAAGACTTCAATATGCTTAATAATTCGTGCAGGGTTGCCAGCGACGACAACGTTGTCTGGTACATCCTTCGTAACCACTGCACCGGATGCCACAACAACATTATTGCCGATATTGACGCCTGGATTAATGACCGCGCGACCGCCAATCCATACGCGATCTCCAATTGTAAC
Organism: Paenibacillus sp. KS1; assembly: GCF_001680695.1. Taxonomy (NCBI): domain Bacteria; kingdom Bacillati; phylum Bacillota; class Bacilli; order Caryophanales; family Paenibacillaceae; genus Paenibacillus; species Paenibacillus sp. KS1. The sequence goes on from NZ_MAIS01000054.1 coordinate 31,128, forward strand.
TGGCTTGCCGAATTCAACGCCGGAGATTCGCTCCATGGGATCCAATGGGTGAGTCGCTGTATAGATATGAACGCCTGGTGCGAGGAAGCAGTTGTCCCCAATGTGAATCTCGCATACATCCAGCATTACACAGTCGAAGTTCGCATAGAATCCTTTGCCAAGATAAATGTTATAGCCATAATCGCAGCGGAAGGTAGGTTCAATGTATGCGCCTTCACCAACGGCACCGAATAACTTTTGAAGTATTTCTGTTCGTTCGCTATAGTCTGTTTCGATCGTTTGGTTGTACATGCGGGTTAGGCGTCTCGCTTGTTCACGATCTCTAACTAGCTCTTCATCTGCGGCCATATACATGTCGCCTGCTATCATTTTTTCTTTCTCTGTACGTATGATCATCATGTGTAGCTCCTCTCCATATCCCTGTAATAAGCAGGGGGTGTTGTGTAATACCGTTATTATCGAGGGTGACAGCATCATTTGCAAGGAAGAGAATCTATTCTATTTTTGGTGACCCAAAATATGGTATGATAGTTGCATCCTTAGTAGAGGGTGTGAAACAACGTTGAGTAAATTACTAGCCTTCGGAATGCTTACTTGGCTGCTTGGCAATCCATTTCTTGCGATCATCGTATTGCTAATGATTGTATACTTCGTTGATCGGCAGTTCATTGGATTATCCCCGAGTATCTTCCAACCGCTTAAGAGATGGAGTCGGACTTCGAAGCTCCGGCAGCAGCTGGTGGCGAATCCCCACGATGTATCATCCAAGCATGAACTAGCAAGGCTGCTGATGGAACGCAAACGCTATCGTGAAGCGCGCGAATATCTCGAACCATTGCAGGAGCGAATGGAGCAATCAGCAGAGTATTGGGATGATCTAGGAACCTGCTATTTACATACAGGGGACAACGAATTGGGAGAAGCGGCTATTGTTCGCGCATTAGAATTGAATCCCCGAGTTAAATACGGGCAGCCCTATTTGCGGCTTGCTGCGATATATTCCAATGCGGATAAGGCGAAGGCTGTAGCTTACTTGCAGTCTTTTCAAGATATTCACGCTTCCTCTTGCGAAGCTTACTATCGGCTTGGTGTGTTGTATGAGCAGATGGGGCAGAAGGAAGATGCGAAGAAGGCATGGGAAGAGGGTATCCATATTTACCGGGGACTGCCTCGATATATGAAGCGCAAGGAACGCAAATGGATGCTGCGATGTGCAATGAAGAAATAGCAAGCATGGCACATGAACGATAGTGGTATGAATAACAAATTATGTTCGAACTAGCTCTGTCGAATGACAGAGCTTTTTTGGCGATGTGCTATGCAGATTTCGTTCGAAGGACATAAGCATACTATCATTGCTAGGTCATCAGAAGAAATTGAACAGTGATTGTTCATTTGCATGCTTCCTTGCAAGACATTAAATGTTGCTAACATAGTAAGGATTGTAGCCTAATTATCCTCGTCTTTCGTCGAAATTTGAAACTTTTTCTAGCAGGGATATGTCTAAAGAAGTAGAATCCCTAAGGAAAGTAAAGATTGTGAAAGGAGCGGAACGAATATGAGAAAGTGGCTGCTCATCATGATAAGCATGTTGGTATGGTTCGGTTCCTCAATGCAGGCACAGGCCGAACAAGCAGCACCATCCGCTAAACAGCAGACGAAGGTGTACTTCAATGGATACGATATAACGGAGTGGCGATGGGATCAGCAGCATATCGTCGTTCCGCTGTTTGCATTTGATGATTATAGCTATTTCATTCAGGATGGCAATAAAGGCATGCAGGATATCACCTACAAATGGGATTCAGCTGCCAAAACGGTATGGGTATACTCTGCCGATAAATCACGTACGATTAAGCTGGTTGCGGAACAGCCTATCGCTTGGGTAAATGGGAAAAAGGTGGCGCTTGATGCCCCTGTTCGAATAATAGAGGGCCATACTTATGTGCCGCTGCGATTCATTAGTGAAGCGCTCGGTGGCAAGGTCAAATGGGATGTGAAGAAGAGGGCCGCCATCATTCGCACACCGGAGCGGGTGAAGCGTGACGAGTTGATACGGGCGGGAGACCTGGAAACAGCCCGACAGGAAGCGCTGCGTCTGCCGCTTGTCTATCCGAACCGGGAGATCAAGCCGCGGTCAGAAGGTTTCGAGGCGAACATTGTGTTCCCAGAAGGGGAGGCGCTTCGCTACCGCTATCATATTAAGGATGTTACAAGCATCATTGCGATTTCAGAGGACGGATTGGCCGAGGTCATATGGCAGGGGAGAACGGGTACGACTGCGGATAAGGTTATTGAAGAAATCGGAAGCAAGCCAGACTTCGGCTCAGCGATGGTATACTTCCGTCATTCCTTCCCCGTAGAGGATTTCGTTACATATGGTAAAATAGACGCGCAAGGCCGTTCGACGGAGCTTGGCAAGTTCGAGGTGAAGATGAAGCTGCGATCAAATGCCGACGCAGTAATGTCTATTCGAGGAGAGAAGCGGACGGATGTGCGACCTCTTCTGGAGGAGCGCATGTAAGGAAGGAGTACACATGAAGGTACGGAATAAGAAAATGGTATGGTGGCTGGTTGCCACAGCAGCATGGATGGCTTTTATTTTCTATAAGTCTTCCCAGACGTATGCAGACCAAGATCTACGGCCGACTCTCGCGGCCTGGCTGCCGCTGCCGATACTGGAGCAGTGGCTGCCGCATATTGAGTTTACGTATGATGGAGGCTTGGTGACTTGGAAGCAGCCTTATGATTTTGTGGAGTTTTTCATTCGCAAGGGAGCACATGTAACGGAATACGCGATATTAGCTTTTCTTGTCATTCGAACATTGCTCGCTATGAGATGGGAACGTTGGATGGCCATTGTTATTGGCGCCGTCATTTCTATAGCATATGCAGCATCCGATGAGTGGCATCAGAGCTTTGTCCCGAATCGAACCGGACATGCGATTGACGTCGCGGTAGACTCGATTGGGGTTGTGCTCGTCGTGCTGTTGTTCCTCATCGCAGGCTTGTTCAGCCGCCGCAAGGGGAAGGGAAGAGGGCTGCATTTTCCATAAAGCTAAGGAAGCAAGGCCGCTGGAGGTATGATCTCCAGCGGCCTTCTTGTAATTTATTGCGGCTTGATTACTTCCATACCACGCATATACGGCTGAAGGGCTTTTGGAATGCGAATGGATCCATCAGCCTGCTGATGATTCTCCAGCAGTGGGATAAGAATGCGTGGGCTGGCTACTGCTGTATTGTTCAGCGTATGACAATATTGGAGATCTCCCGCTTCGTCGCGATAGCGAATGTTGCAGCGGCGAGCTTGGAAATCTAGCAAGTTCGATGCAGAATGTGTCTCTCCATATTGATGACGTGACGGCATCCATGTCTCGATATCATATTGCTTATGCGTCTTCTGCGACATATCCCCGGTACATACCGCCATTACACGGTAAGGAAGTTCCAACGCTTGCAGGATGGCTTCCGAGTAGCCTACCATTTCCTCCAACAGCTGATTCGACATCTCGGCATCATTCGGTGCAATGATGACTTGCTCAACCTTTGCAAATTGATGGACGCGATATAGGCCGCGAACATCTCGGCCCGCGGAGCCTACCTCGCGCCGGAAGCAGGCAGATACGCCAGCCATGCGAATCGGCTCGGTGACATCTACAATTTCGTTGCTGCAATAGGAGACGAGGCTTACTTCCGATGTGCCGACAAGCCACAGGCCATCCTCCGACAGGGCATAGCATTGATCCTCGCCAAGCGGGAAGAATCCGGTACCGACGAGCGCGTCCTGACGAACCATAAGTGGAACATCCATCACAGTGAACCCATGATCCATGAGCAGGTCGAGTGCGAACTGCTGTACAGCACGATGAAGAAGCAGTCCAGCATTTTTCAGATAGTAGCCGCGAGAGCCTGCCACCTTAACCCCGCGGCGAAGATCGAAGAGGCCCAGCTGCTCGCCAAGCTCGACATGATCAAGCAGTGGGTATTCGAAGCTGGGGATTTCCCCGACCTGCCGCACTTCTATATTATCCTCATCCGAAGCGCCGACCGGAGTATCTGCAGATGTGATGTTCGGCACCAGCAGCTGTAGGCGGCTGAACTGTTGCTCGGCCTCGGTTAGCTTCGCTTCGAATTGTGCGAGCTTGTCGTTGCATTGGCGTACTTGCGCCTTCCATGTGTCAACTTCGTTCTGCTGTTCCCCTAGACGCATCGCTGCTGCGATCCGGGAGGTCAGGGTATTGCGATCCTGTCGCAAGGCATCCGTGTTCTGCAGCAGCTCTCGGCGAAGCTGATCGCATGCAAGCAGTTCCTGAACATTGAAGTCTATTCCTTTTTGTCGAGCTGCCAGCTGCACCTTTTCTGGATGATTGCGAACCCATTTCATATCTAGCATGTGAACCGTCTCCTTTACCGCGAGTGATGTTGTACGAATAGAAATACAAATAGCGCTCCTCATCCGATTGGGACGAGGAGCGCTAGCTCGCGGTGCCACCCAACTTGATCTTCAGCGCTGCAAGTAAGCAGACAGCACACCGGAAGCATGCTGAAGATCCTCTTGGTTCCGCGGTAACGGGCGGTGCCGGTTCACTTAGGGCACGCCGGGCAAGCCGACGCCTTGACGAGAACGCCTCCGAGTTGGATGCTCTTCATTGGCGAATAACCGTATCTAATTTGTTGATATCATTATATAGCATCTTTCCCAAAAGTCAACGCACTATTCGCCCACATGGTTGATAGCTTGCAGATAAGCGGTAAGCTCCTGAAGATTGCGCATCAAGCTGTCAACTGGAATATCGGCGCCAGCCGCCTTGCTGACGAGCTCCGCTGGAATGCAGCTGGCAGCTGACTTCAAGTCACGTCCCTTATTCGTTAAGGTAATGAATACATGCCGCTCGTCCTGTGCTCCCCGCTTCCGCTCAATCAACTGCTGCTGCTCCATCCGCTTGAGCATAGGTGTCAATGTTCCTGAGTCGAGGAACAGCTGCTGGCCAAGCTCCTTCACGGTGACATTGTCTTGCTCCCATAATGCAAGCAGTGTAATGTATTGTGGATAAGTTAGCTCCAGCTTCTCCAGCATAGGCCGATAGAGCTTCGTTACTTCCTTGGATGCTGCGTAGATGGCGAAGCAGAGCTGTTGATCCAGCTTGAGCATGTCGCTAGGCTGCATGGTGTTGTCCGGCTTAGAAGTCATGGTTTCATCTCCTGTTGTGCCTTACAGCAAGGCTTCTATATCTTCCTTCAGCTTAGATGGGGACGTCTGCGGTGCATATCGCTTCACGACAATGCCCTTGCGGTCGATGAGAAACTTCGTGAAGTTCCACTTAATATCAGTGCTTCCCAGCAGACCCTTCTTCTCTGTTACCAAGTGTTGGAACAGTGGTTCTGCATTGTCGCCCTTCACATCTACCTTCGCAAACATAGGGAAGTTGACGCCATAATTCAATTGGCAGAACTCCATCGTCTCCTTCATGTCTCCAAACTCTTGATTGCCGAACTGGTCACAAGGGAACCCGAGAACGACCAACCCTTTGTCCTTATACTGATCATACAATTGCTGAAGCTCAGTAAATTGAGGGGTGAAGCCGCATTTGCTGGCAGTATTGACGATAAGGATCACATGACCTTCATAGCTATCCAACGATGTTACTTCTCCATTAGGCTTCTTAACGGAATAATCATATACCGTAGTCATTATTCGTTCTCTCCTTTGTTGTCATCATTGAGATGAAATGATGAATGGCAGTTTACACGTACATACACGCTTCATTCCTTCAAATCGGTCACGCCAAACATGTGACAGCTGTGAGGGAAGGGATGTGGCATAGTTGTTGTAATAGTTATAGCATGGAACACGAATAAAAGCAATTGTATTTTGCAAAATTAAATTGTGTACAATTTAATAGGGGTGGTGGTACCTCTGATTGTACATCCGCAACAACTGCACACAAGATAGCTGTGCTTTCAAAGGCGATCCAAATGGAAGGTTGCTGTCGTATTTAGGTGAAAAAAACAGGGCAGTCCCGCTCCATGCTGTTCAATAACTATGGAGGAGATAGCCCAATCCCTTTATCCTCGAATGAGCATTCCGATTGTATATAGAATCCAAATATGCGATGGATAGAATACATAGAACATATACTTGGACCACTTGGCATGATAACCACGTGCTCCGTTGTAGAGCAGTATCGGGATAATTGCGAATATCATCATCCACTGGTAGTTCAGGACAAATAAATTGTCATAGGAGAATACTTCTTCAGTTGGGACGCCGAGTGATCCGAGCCCTAGGGAGATAAACAGCATTACGACTACGTATGCGAATGCCATCAGTCCCTTGCGCTCGTGGAACAGGTAGAAGATCAGTGTCATGGCCACACCAAGTATGAATGCTTCTGTAATTGATCCGCCCAAAATAGTAAGAATGATGTACAGGGTTCCTAGCGTATAGTTGCGAGTCTGTTTCGTCCATTCGATAGCAGTTAGAAGAAGAAGCGCCAGCAGCAGGGATAAGAAGATATTGTTCATGATGCTGATAGACTCACTTGGCAGGGCGAGTGTAAGCAGTGTGCTGCCAAGCTTGGTAATGACCGCCCATGTAAATAAGCGGAGGATGTATTTGCCTCGGTTCCGTGTGTGGAAGAAGCCTTCTACGATGAAGTAGAAGAAGATAGGAGCGACTATGCGGCCGAGCCATCCGAACCATATAGGCATGTCCGGCAGAAACTGCTTCATATGGTCAAGTAGCATAAGCGTTATGCCGAGCAGTTTTAATTTGAAACCATCCAAACGCACATTGAATCCTCCAATTCTATTCTGATGTTGTTGTTCGTAGGTGCCAGCTTAATTCGCTGTAGAATGGGAGCTAGTCAGCGTTGGCTCATAGATTTCCTTCATTCAAACATAATACTGCCTGCATACAGGATCCAGATATGGAGCGGGTAATACAAGTAGAATCCATATCTGGCCCACATGGACTGATACCCGCGGCGGTGATTGTATAACCCAATGGGAATAATGGCGAATACCATCATCCACTGCGAATAGGTCCACAAGCTATATTCTTCGACCCACATCGCTGTCTCACCGTAAATGAACATATCGAACAAATCGAGCCCGACTGTGAACACGAGAGACGAGGCGATATATGCAATTGCCATCGCACGCTTGCGTCCACGGAACAAATAGAACACGAGGGTCATGGATACGGCTAGCCAGCTGAATTCGACGCCAACAACCATAGCAGCGGCTACCGCACAACAGAGCATCCATCCTGCAGCACCGGATTCGGAACGCAGCGTCCATTCATAGGATGCCAGTAGGACTAGCGCCCCTAGCATCGATAGAAAAATATTGTTCGGGATCGTACCGCCGGGCAGCAACTGGAGGAGTAATGTGCTTCCGATAGCCATGCAGGCAGCTCCAGCAGCAAGACGGAGCATATAACGCTTCCGATTGCGGGTGTATGTATAGCCTTCGATAAGCAGGAAGAAAAAGATGGGTGCTGATATGCGGCCGAGCCAATGAAAAGCGAGAGGTACGGAGTCCGGAAAGTATGCCTGTATATGATCCAATGTCATGAGCATGGCTGCAAGCAGCTTCAGCTGAAAGGCGTTGAACGACATAACTTTAGTTTCTCCTTTCCCTATATAAGCCATGCAAATTGCTAAACACAACACCCTTATCATATCAGAAGCCAGAAGTCGGTTGAAGGTCATGCTATAATAGGGGCAGCAGAATGAAGGGAAGGAATGGATGTATGAAATCACTCGTACTTGCAGAGAAGCCGTCGGTCGGTCGTGAGATTGCCCGGGTGCTTGGATGCCGCACGTCTCATAAACAATATTTCGAAGGGCCTGACTATGTTGTCACATGGGCATTAGGCCATTTGGTTGGATTGGCGGAGCCAGAAGACTATGATAAGAAGTATCAGACATGGAATCTAGAAGACTTACCGATGATCCCGCAGAAGATGAAGCTAAAGGTGCTGCGGGAGTCGTCTCATCAATTTAAGGTTGTTCAGCAGCTGTGTAAGCGACAGGATATTAAGGAACTGATCGTTGCAACAGATGCCGCCCGGGAAGGAGAACTCTTGGCGCGCTGGGTCATGGAAATGGTGAAGTGGAACAAGCCGTTCCGCCGCCTATGGATCTCGTCGCAGACGGATAAGGCGATTAAGGAAGGATTCCGCCAGCTGAAGCCAGGCAATCAATTCGATCGGCTGTATGAGTCTGCTCGCTGCCGGGCAGAAGCGGATTGGCTGATCGGCTTGAATGTGACTCGCGCCTTAACCTGCAAGTTCGAGACTCCATTATCCGCAGGGCGTGTACAGACGCCAACGCTTGCGATGATGATGTCGCGCGAACAGGAGATTAAGAATTTCCGCTCTGAAGAATATGACACCATTCACGTCGATTGCGGCGGCTTCGAAGCGGTATGGCGCGGTACGAATGGAGATGGCCGCATCTTCAACGAACAGTCGGCGCAGGCAACAGCAGCCAAGCTGCAGAATGGTCGGCAAGCGGTCGTGACGGAACTGAAGAAGTCTACTAAGAGTGAGCCGCACCCGCTCGCTTATGACCTAACGGAACTGCAGCGGGATGCGAACCGCCGTTATGGATTCTCGGCCAAGCAAACCTCGAATGTACTGCAGCGTCTGTATGAGCAGCATAAACTCGTCACGTATCCGCGAACGGACAGCAGGTACTTGTCCTCAGATATGGTCGGTACATTGAAGGAGCGATTGAGCGCGATGGCGATCGGTCCATATGCTGTGGTTGCGAAGTCTCTCATACGCGGCAGTCTGTCTGTTACGAAGCGTATTGTGGACGACAGCAAGGTAACGGATCACCATGCGATCATTCCAACTGATGAGCCGCTGCGGTTGTCAGCATTGTCTACAGATGAGCGCAAGCTGTACGACCTGATCGCGCGGCGTTATCTGGCACTGTTCCTGCCTGCGGCGAAGTACGAGCAAGTCGCAGTTACCATCGAGATTGGCGGCGAACGACTATATGCGAAGGGCCGCACGATGCTGGACAGCGGCTGGCGCCAAGCCTATGAAGGCGATTGGGACGATGCGTCCTCGAATGAGGATCAAGAGCACGACAATCAATCGGCGTGGAATAAGGATCAGCGTCTCCCGAGTTTGACGCAAGGGGAGAAGCTTGCGGTAAAGCGGGTCATGACGCGCAGAGACCGCACCAAGCCGCCGGCACGCTATACGGAAGCGACTTTGCTGACACAGATGGAGAAACACGGCCTGGGTACGCCAGCAACTCGTGCGGATATTATTGAGAAGCTGGTATCTTCGGATACGATTGAGCGCCAAGGAGCTTCACTTCAACCGACTGGCAAGGGAGAGCAGTTGATTCGCCTTACCTCTGAACAACTGCGTTCACCCGAGCTTACTGCACGATGGGAACGGGAGTTGGAGCGCATTGCCCGCGGCGAAGCGCGCACATCATCGTTCATGAATCAGATTCGGGATATGACCGAACAGTTGGTCAAAGAAGTGAAGACGAGCAGCGCCGAGTACAAACCGCATAATTTGACGAACCGTCATTGCCCGGAATGCGGCTCGCGTCTGATGGAACGGAAGTCGAAACGCGGAACACGCCTTATCTGTTCCAGCAAATCTTGTGACTACAAGCGCTCTGACGAGAAGCAGCTATCGAATCGCCGCTGTCCACAGTGCCATAAGAAGATGGAGTTCAAGATCGGCAAGGCAGGCAAGTATGTACAATGTCTCGCATGCAATATTACAGAGAAGCTGGAAGAGGGCGGGGGCAAGGCGCGCAAGCATGAGACACGGAATTTGATTAAGAAATACGAGAAGCAGGAGTCAATCGGAAACAGTCTAGGGGATCTGCTGAAGGCAGCGATGGCGAAGCAGGAGGAGAAGTAAAAGTAAAAGTAAAAGTAAAAGTAA